>NZ_JRNX01000209.1 GCF_000786645.1 Halobacillus sp. BBL2006 | reverse complement strand
AAGCCGATAAAAACATTCTGCTCTAATTCGTAAATTGTTTGATGATCGTTTCACCACGACCCTTGTACGACCATAACGTAGTAAAAAGGGGGTGAGACGATGTCTCATAAGAAAAGAGCCTATCCTCTTTGGACGGGAATTCCTTATGCAGGTACAAATTATCCCCCGTTAGTGGAACGAGGAGTTGAACCAGAAGCAGGGAATTGGCGAACGTATTACATCACCCGAAGCCGAAGACATGGGTTCAAGAAATTAGATGGACGTCCTATTCACTTGTCCATCAAAAATCCGGATACGATTGACTGGATGAAAGAATTGAGAGTCGTCCAGCATACACTGAAGAATTTAACAGAAGAACAGAAGAAAATAGCAGTTTATTGGGGAGAAGGTCCACCGTCTAAGCAGTGGTTGCCGATTGCCGATCGGCTGATTGATTCGTATGGAGTGGAAGCACCACGTGCGGCGCGTGTGTTAGCAACGCTTTTTAGCGGCATGAACGATGCGTTTGTCGTATGTTGGACTTTGAAATACAAATGGCTGGTACCAAGACCAAATCAGCTTGACCAACATTTAGCTACGGTCCTTTGTACTCCTAACCATCCATCCTATCCGTCTGGGCATGCCACAGTCTCAGGAGCAGCTGAGGTGATATTAAGTTATTTCTTCCCGTCAGAACGAAGGAATTTGAATAAACTCGCTGAGGAAAATGCACAATCAAGATTGTATGCAGGTGTGCACTATCATGTTGATAACCAGGAGGGGCTGCGTCTAGGAAGACAAATCGGCCGGATTGTCGTAGAAGAGTTGAAAAAAGATGAAGTCAATGGTTTGCCGATTGACCGTCCATATAGGGAATATCGTGAAGCTGATATATTTCCCGCTACCTATGAACAGGCAATCCCATTTGAATTCGACCGTTCTTGTAATTCTTTGGTACGTGGAGGAGACTCAAGAGAAGAAGATGAATCATCTTTTAGCGCTTGGCTGAATATAGAGTGAATCACAGATGACAGGGGACAGCGAATTTGCTGTTCTTTTTATTTTGCGGTGTTCATTATGTTGTCTTTTGAAAAAGAGTTAAATGAACAAATAGATATAAAAGGTTATTCCACAAACGTGCAGAATTCTGTAAGACTCGATTTCGAGATGTTTATGTAGTTTTAGGGT
>NZ_JRNX01000208.1 GCF_000786645.1 Halobacillus sp. BBL2006 | reverse complement strand
AGCCACTGCACCGGTTGTGGATCCTCAACATAAAGCTCCATATCCCAGCTCATGCACTCAATTGCTTTTTCGGGCTGGTGGAAAAAGTAGTAGAGCTCTCCGAGACGCCGCTGCTGATTAGGGTCTTCAGCAATCCGGTTCATTTCATCGATGTTTTCTATAATGGCTTTAACCTGAGAAAAATTCCGTAATGGTCTGACCCACTCACTCAAGTAAGCAATATCATAATCGTTCAGTAGAGATGTAGTGGCCTCGTGAAGAATATCAGGCGCTTGCGAGTCTTCAGTCTCAAGCAAAGCAAGAGTGAAAGTGCGCCATCCCTCCGGTGAAATCGACTCAATTTCTGCTTCTTTTTTCTTATCGATCTGAAGCAGCGCTTTTGTGAGAGAAGAGTCCAGATTGATTTGATGGTGACCGATTAAGGATAGAGCATCTTCCAGTCTTTCTGTTTTCACATAAGATTGTAGTAAGTCTTGGATCAGCGGTTCGATATCAAGTTCGCGTTTGTATAAATCTTCAAGAATCTCTAAGCGGCTTTGTTCGTTAAAGTGCTCGTTAACTAAAGTGAGCAAGGCTTTATAATCTTCGGCAGTGTTGGTAATGGTGAGACGAGTGATGTGAATCGCGATCATGTCGATCCACCTGGATTGCTTTTTATAGAGAGAGGTTAATTGTTGAAAAGTAGCGCCCTGGTATTTGTATGGATATAAGTTTTTTTCTACATAAATAGGGTCTTTGGCGAGAAGCTTTTCATCATTCTGCTTGTAACGTGAATCGTAGCGCGTGAAATCCAAGTTGCCTGAGAAAGCGTCAACTAAGGGGTGGTTAGGTGAAAAGTCTTTTAGTAAGTGGTAGATCCGGTAGCAGGATAGCCATTTCCCGTCGCGTCGTTCTTTATAGAATAAAGTTTGGATAAAATGAGCCACCTTTTCTTTTTTAATGAAAGATTCGAAATAGGTAGCAATCAGGGCAGTTTCTTGGAGATTGTATTGCTTTTGCAGTTTTTTGAAAAGGTCGTTGAAATCGTGTTTCTTCACTAGAGGATGAGAGGAAAGTATAGATTCGATCAAGGGATGGGGAGCAGGTAAGGTAATTCCCTTTTGCATGGCATGGGTTACATGTGAACGCTTTGTCACTTTTTTTGGTCGGACGTAATTCAAATATTGTTCATTATGAAAATAAATATAGTAGCTCTGGTCGCTTTCGTCACGCGCTTCTATAATTTTGCATTGTTTGTATATGGTCATTTGTTTGACGTGGAGAGGCTGGACCTGTTGCTGATCTTTGACTGTAATTGTAGGTAATGGCATAAATCTACCTCCTTCTTATTATCTTCATTCTATCACGATATGGGGTGGGAAAGATATAAAACGGTAAATTGGAAATGAATGGAGGTTTCTAGGTAGATTCTTTTCAGTTTCTAAGGTGCTGGCTTTTTTCCGCCATGATCATACAACATAGAGGATCCACGCTCGGTTTTATAAGAAGAGTGATACACCCCATCTTCCTCCTTGTTTTTCTAAATTACCTTGAAAGTGATAACGTACACTTCACCTCCAAGATCCTTAATCTCCGTTTTTTTCTTTATATGTAATTCGCCGATCCTTTTCTCTCTAGTGACTCCTTCCTCTGGAAGAAATGAAGCATATGCTTCATTTTCGTCTCTTACAGACTCCAGTGCATCCTCTTTTGTAAAAGGCGGTTCAGGTATAGAGGCAACTCCGAAGTAGATTAAGCCACCTCCGAATAAAATGAGTGGTACGCTCATCAAGAAGAGAAGCTCTCGATTTTTTTCTTTCAAATTATGTATGTACCGGTCTGCTATCCCATAGAAGGCAGCTATAAAGAAGCCAGCGCAGATAAGGTAAGGGCTGATAGTAAAAAAGAATGTTCCGAGCACGCCAAAAACGCCATGTAAAAAAACGTAAATGTAGTTAGGGATATAGATACGTTTACAATGGATATATTCTAATCCAGTAGATATCAAGCTTCCATAAATGAGGACGATTGCACCGATGAATAAAAAACAAGTGTATGTCCAACCAGCAAAAGCGTCTCCTTGGTTATACCCTTCGTAATCTACTAATAAGATCGCAAAGAGAATAGCTGGTATGGTTGAGCTTATATAGGATGCGATGATTTTTCTTCTAACAATCTGAAACAATACTTCACCTCCAAGCTGGTAATCCGTATATATTTTAACAAAATATCAAGAGAATGACCGCATAGGATTCTATATTGTTTCAATGACGTGCATTAAGGATAAGTGTATATGGAAATAACTAACAATTTAAGTAGGGAGGCAGAGAATTTGAAACGGAACCATAAAATCATATTGGGAATTTTAATAGGGATTGCACTTGCTCTTGGAGTATCCTTGGGGATTTCGCTTACCGATTGCCTCCTGCTCGGGCTAGGGATAGGGCTGTTATGTGGTCTAATTATGCGAATCATAGTTCAGATGTTTTTAAAAGGGATCGACTAGATCTTTTTAAAAGCGAACGATTTTTGTTCATTTTAATATAAAGTTCGATTTTTAGGTTGACCCTTTCTTTTGGTTTTGCTATATTTGCACAGTAACCAAACCAAATATTCTTACTCGTATATCCTCGGAAATATGGTCTGAGTGTCTCTAGCCGGTTCCCACCGAAAGAACTGGACTACGAGTTGAAGTATTAGATTGTTCGGATTTTTCTGGTTGTGCCTCTTTTTTCCTATGGTCTATACTTTAACTTCGTTGGTCTAGAAGGTAGAAATCATTCTCCCTCTAGGCCTTTTTCTATAGATTAGCGAGAACGAGTACATTAACTAGGAGAAGGGAGGGCAGAAAGAAAAGGAAACTATCAGGAATCATTCTATTACAAGGAGAATTTACTTATGAAAAAACAGCTTAGATATGCTTTATTAGCCATTATTACTCTATTATTTTTATCTTTCTTAGCCGCTTGCAATTCGTCGGCGCAGTCTGAAACAAATGGAAATTCAAATCAACAACCTATTATTGTTCAAGGGCCGATGCCGATTGAAGCTGAGAAATTCGCTAAACGATTAGACAATGTGAAGAAAGAAACATCTGGTACATTTGAATTTTACATAGGAACGGTCGATGACTATCCTGTCATCGTCACGAAAACAGGTAAAGGCATGGAAAATACTGCAGCTGCGACGGCTATAGCGATAGAGAAATATGACCCTGCGGCCATTATTAACCAAGGAACCTCAGGTGGACATGACCCGGATTTACATGTCTTTGATATTGTATTAGGAAAACGGGTGACGAATATTGGTTCAATGAAAACCGCCCACAAAGAAGACGGGGAAGGAATGGATCCAACCGATTGGATTCCAATGGATTTGATGGCTTCTGAAGGAAGTGCGGGAGAGGATCCAGATGCGGAAAACATCCGTTACTTTGAAGGAGACGAAGACCTTCTTGCAGCTGCTAATGCTGTAAAAGAGAAGTACACAAAAGGTGAGGTCGTCGAGGGTACAATCGGGTCTGCCGATGTTTGGAACAATGAAGTCGATCGCATCCAATGGTTTCATGAGAAGTACGGCACTTCTGTCGAAGAAATGGAAGGAGCAGCAGGAGCGCAGATTGCCAAAGCTTATGATGTACCTTTCTTAGGAATCCGTGTACTATCTAATAATAAAGTAAACGATGGGGAATATAACCCGAATACAGCTCAAGCCAATCAGGAATATGTATATGAAGTTGTAAAAGAATACATTTCAACAATTAAGTAACCATACTAAAAACAAAGAGGCTGAGACAAAACTGAATGAAACGCAAAAATTCCGAACGATTCGTTGAAATCAGTTCGGAATTTTTGTGCCAAAAAAAAGAGTGCAATGACCGCTCCCTCAAAACACTTCTCTTTCCACGGGCACAGCCTCAGCTTCCTTGAAAAGAAAAAAATTCTCCTGCGGGATCTTCGGCTCGTGCTGTTCCCGTAAGAGTCTCCGTGTT
>NZ_JRNX01000207.1 GCF_000786645.1 Halobacillus sp. BBL2006 | reverse complement strand
CCTGCCATAATGCTAAATATCCCCCCACCTTCTGCTGACAACAAGGCCATTCTCTCCTGATTCTCAGCCATTAAATCGGCTAGCTTTTCTGGGGTTACATCCTCGGTTATAAAACGGGGAAGGGCTAATATTTCTTCCTCTTCTATTTCGTTCGCTAACGTAACAATTTCCCTCAAGTTGGATTGTTCTCCATCTTTGGCATATTCCTTCTCAAGTAACTCCTTACGTTTTTGTTTGGCTTTTAGCTTTGCTCTTCGTTCGGATATCTCCCTTGACAAACGTTCTTTTTCTTCTTTTTCAAAAGCTGTAATTGGTTCTTGTAATGCTTTAAAGACAGAGCTTTTTCGATTACCGGGGGGCAATGCTAAAATAGAGTATGTGTTCAGCGATTCACTCCATTCTCCAGTTAATCCTACATAAAATTTTTTGGATAACGCTGTAGATAAAACAGATATAGCTGCCATACAAGGTGCATCTACTGGGGTTTGTGTTGATTCCGCTACACCTTTTACATATTCCTGCAACCATAAAGGGAATACATCTACCGGGAAGACTGGAAGTGTGTATTCATCAAATGGGACGGGAGCATTCCATTCTATATTGCTGGTGGTCTTTCGTTCCTTAATTTTTTCTTCCTTTGTGGCATCGTATTCTGCCATCAATTCAATATTAAGACTCAAACTCTCCCCCCCCTTAACCGCTTCAATTCGGCATTTAATATGCTGTGGAAAGTAGTTTCTATAACCTCCACAGATTCAGGTGGGTTATTTCTCTCATTCCATAAAAGCATTAATTCATAGGCTACAGGTGCGGATATTCCATGTCTTAGCAAGTACCCGGCAAGGGAGGCGGCAGAGGTATTACGCTCACCTTCTCCCACGCCTTGTATTACTTCTAACCAATAAACATCAGGCTTTCTTTTCTGCTTCTGTTCTGATTCGGTTATTTTCTGCAGCAGCCAATCGGGCATTTCTGTCAGTTGTACTTCCAGTGGTCGACTTGATAATTCCCACTCGTATTTATTACCGCTTAGATGTAGGGAAGGAGATACCACTATATATCCCCCATCCCCTCTAATATCTAGGCCAGGTAATATATTGGTTCGGTTTTTGATATATCCTGAATGCTTAAATAATATATGGCTTCCGCCTCCTCCTGTAATAGCTTCAATTGTGGCAGGAAACTGACCGTATTTTTCATTAAGCTTACGTAGCGAATCATTGCCACCATGTCTGGGATCAACGTCTAACGCAACAAAACCACTCCCCCCTCCTGTGACTACGCCAATGTTAGCGGATGGCCATTGCCCCCACCATGTTCTTATAATATCTATTTTGGTTGTCGCAGCCTTTAAACCGTTCTTTATTCTAGGGTGCTTCCCTATACTCTTGCAATTTGGATTATTACAGGAACAGCTCTTATCAATAGGTGTATGAAGCGGGAAAACTGCCCAACCTAGTTTACTGGCGTATGCTTGAGCTGCTTTTCCATTTCGTGACATAACGGATGTATTCAATTTATCCTCCTCCTCTCTTCAACTTTTTTAATCAACTGTAAATCACTGCAGTTCTTTATTTTTCATCTGATCAATCCAATGAAAGAAATCCTTTTTTTCAACCCGCTTGGTTAAACCAATTTGAATACATCTGATTCCACCTGCTTCTTCCTTCATACGTAAAAGCTCATAAACACGGCGTCTAGAAATCCCTAAATAAAGAGCGATATCTTTAGCCGTTAAAATTTCCGGTAGCTTAGGTTCTCCCATTAATTCACACCTCCTATTAAGGAATAATTTCAAAAAATAAAAGCACTCTTTCACTCTTCCTCTTGACGCGACTTTATTTTTTTGATTACATCTAAAATTTCTTCCTTTTTCTCATTAGGTAGTTCTTGCCTTAACAGTCGGTATAATGAATTTTCATGTATCCCTAACTTTTCAGCTACTAACCAATTAGGGATAGACCCTTTAGCCTTTCTTATCTCTAAATTTCTTTTGAAATAATTCATATTTTGCCTCCTTATGTTGTTATGTGTTGGTGGTGGTGATACAATCATCATAACGAAATTTGTTACGATACATAAGGTTATATTCTTTTTTTATCGTAACAATGCGTAACTATCTTAAAAAAAGGTGGGATTTAATTTGTCGGACTATCAATATCCGCTTACCGAACAAAACATAGTGATAAATGTATATCCTGTGGAACTGGTCAATGTGAAACGTTTGATTGTTGAAGAAGAACAGGTGGGACCCGCTACAGAAGAAATCTTAAGAAAGAGTGCTAATAATTGGAGTAAAGCTATGAGTATAGGTATGGAACGTGAATTGTCTTTAGCTTTAAAGCTGGCAGGATCAGAAAGAGACTCACATCAAATTATCTTTAATAACGATGGGCTTATAAATGAATTCTCACATTTAAAAACCGTAGAAGATATTGAAGCATTCTCACAAAAGTATGGATTGCTTGGAGTAAACCCTCCAGACTCTGAACAGGTAAATAGTAAAAGCACGTTAGTTTGGGCCACCTTACAACCTTACTTCATTTACAACACTTACGGGTTTAGCGTATTTGAACCTATAGATTTATGGTTTTGGCATATAAATGAGGTTCGCCAAATCTTGAAGCTATATGATGTTGTAAGGAAAGATAGTTCTGATGATCGAGTTGATGATTTAATCGAAATCAAAGAGCACAGTGGAAGGTTTGGTTCACTGGCTGAAGATAGAACTACGATGGATCGTTATTTTGTCTATTGGACGGAAGGTGAGCTAATTCTTATGCTTCCGAAAGATATGGAGGAAAGATCAATGTTAGAAATCGGACAATACACCTTATCTAAGGTATTGGCTTCTCACATATCAGGTGGAATTCATTTAGGGGTTGGAGAGCTAATACGTAATCCTTCTACAAAAGGTTTTAAGGTTTCTGAACGAAGATATACGCCTTATTTGTTGGCAGCAATCTATTACGATTTGTGGCAGAAGATTAACGATGATAAGAATATATTTATTTGTGGGAATAAAAGCTGCGGCTTACCCTTTATTAAATCTAGACGTAAAAAGTATTGTTCGGATGCTTGTAAGCAAGAAGCATATAGAGAGCGAAAAAGAAAAGGAAGTGACACACTATGACTCATTACTATAGACCACGTTGTAAATGTAAGGGTAAGAAATGTAAGTGTGGAGCAAGCTGGGCATACATTGAAGATATAGGTATCGACCCAAAAACCGGTAAAAGAAGACAAAAGAAAAA
>NZ_JRNX01000206.1 GCF_000786645.1 Halobacillus sp. BBL2006 | reverse complement strand
GAGAGGACCATAGTGTCCATAGTCTGCAGGCCACCAATCCTGGCTGTCTGTCATCAGATTATGAAGGTCTTGCTTAAGGGAGTCATAGTCCAGCTTTTGAAATTCTTCTGCATAATCGAAGTCTTCTCCCATTGGGTTGGTCTTCTTATCATGCTGGCGAAGGATATCCAAGTTCAGCTGGTTTGGCCACCAGTCTTTATTGGTTGTACCGACCTTTGCAGTTGTGACCGCACTCTCTTCCTCCGTTTTGTGGTGCGATACAGGGCACTGCTCAGCTCCAGCCTTACTTTCGTGCATTTCATTCTTGTCCATGTGTATTTCTCCCTTCTATATGTGTGAATAAAAATTATAACCTCTATTAGATTATAATTATAATAAACTAGAGTTCGAATTGGAAGCAAGATGCACTAAACTTTAAAAGAAAGATTTTCAATTAGGTTACCAAGGAATAAGAAATAGAACAGGATTACATAAATCTTAGAAGTGGCATTTGGGGGAGAGCAAAAGCGCTCTTAACTCTTATCTTAACAAATTTACTGAAAATAAAGTAGATTTTACTCTTTTTTAACGATGGTTTAATAGATTTTAATCTGCTTAAAACTATTCTCATTAAATTCGTGTATCTGTACAGTGTTTTCAACATAATGATTTATGTGATTAGTGAGGGTTTTTGGATTATAGTCTATTTTTAGGTGGATATGTTACTTCTTATGGATAATCGTAACATATTATAATATTTATGTAAGCGCTTAAGGTTTAGGGGGGGAAGCTTTAGAACTTGGGAAAGTTGCACATATCTAACTTAGTAAGATTTTATACTTGGACTACGACTTAACCTCTCCCTATAAGAATAACTCATAGGAAAGGGGGACGTTTTTTAAAACGTCCCCCTTTAATTGAATGTGAACTATTTTTTATTTACAGAAGCATCATAAATCGAATCTACAGCATTTCCCAATGCCGTATTAAACTCTTCATCCG
>NZ_JRNX01000205.1 GCF_000786645.1 Halobacillus sp. BBL2006 | reverse complement strand
ATCCTGCGTAGCAGCTGCATTCTGATTTTCACTGATCCCACTCAATACCTGTTCTGCCTCGGTTTTCGCCTGATCTAGCTCACTGTTGTACATAATTTGCTTAAACGAGAAATAAATCGCAACGTTTATCAGCACCAGAAGCAGAATAAACAATACCGTTGTGAACACATGAATCTTATTGGTCAGCTTCATCGCGGATCCTTCAGCACATAACCGACACCTCTGACGGTATGAAGAAGCTGCGGTTCATAGCCTTTGTCCATTTTATTCCGTAAGTAACGCACATACACATCAACGATATTGGTATCCCCGTAATAGTCATAACCCCAGACGTGATCGAGAAGCTGCTCCCGATTTAAAACCTGTCGCTGGTTTTTTATAAAATAAACAAGCAGAGAAAACTCCTTCGCTGTGAGTTCAATCTGTTCCTTTCCGCGGAAAACCTCATGGGTCGCCTCGTTCACCTTTAGGTCAGCTAATATCATTACACCCTGCTCGACTTCTTTTGGTTTAGTTTTCGTTCTTAAAGCAGCGCGAATCCGAGCCAATAGTTCCTCGATTTGAAAAGGCTTTGTTACATAATCATTTGCACCGAGATCGAGTCCTTCTACTTTATCTTCCAGTCCATCCTTTGCTGTCAGCATAATGACAGGCGTTTCGTCCCCGCCTGAACGCATCCGTCGTAAAAGGTCCACCCCGCTCATGCCAGGAAGCATCACATCCAGCAAAATCAAATCCCACGAGTTTTCCCGGAACTGCTGCATTCCCTCTAATCCATCATTAGCTTTGACGACACTATATCCTTCATATTCAAGCTCTAACTCCAGTACCCGGGCAATTTTCTCTTCGTCTTCTACTACTAAGATTGATGGCTTACTCATCGTCATCCCTCATTCGTACGTATGGTTTACCAGTAGTTTAGCACAGCTTTGGAATTTTTTAGAACAATGTTATATGTACTTGAGGATTTAAAGGAAAAGAATCTGTTGATCTATCAATAAATAAAAAAAAGAGCCAATTTCTTCACTGCTGAAGAGAACCTGCCCTACCAAGTTTATTAATTATTAAAATGTACTTAGCCTATACTCGTAATTTCTTTCTTAGAAAAAGAATTACTTTCCTCGATCTCTTTTTTCAACAAGGAAACTTTCATCCGTTCTTCTTCCAACTGCTCTTGAAGCCGCTTATTTTCCATTACTAGATGATCTCTCTGATCCATGATACGCACGAAATCTTCCCTTATCCTCATAAGTTCCGCCTTCTTTCTATAAAAAATTCCGGATGGGCCTCAAAACATCACCTGGATCGTTTGTTAAGCGGCATGTAACGGCATCCTATACCAAAAGATTATGTTGAAGTTTGTCGTTTTTTGCAAACAATTCGACTTTACGAATGGGCTCGAGAGATTTAATTCGCGCGTTGCTCTTCATTAATGGAATTAAAAAGCCTGATTCTCGCTAGTATAAGAATCAGGCTTTTTTCTATTAAGTTTCAAAACTTTCTATGCTGCCTGCTCCTCTTCATCTTCCAATTTCTCAAGATGCATAAGGCGCTGGATCGGTTTCGTTAAGACGAGCAGCAATAATCCAAGACCAATCGCTGCGATCCCGATATAAGCATA
>NZ_JRNX01000204.1 GCF_000786645.1 Halobacillus sp. BBL2006 | reverse complement strand
CTTCCGAATCCTGATTTCAACTCATTGCGAATTTCATCAGAAAATACTGATGCGCTTGCCGTTTCATCCATCCAATCCTGATCTGCCGGAGTTACTTCATTTTCAGGACTTCCATCGCCTACAAATGTACGCCACCCTTCTCCAAGCATCAATATGTTTGGGTTAATCTTTTTAGCCTCATCATAGGCCGTTTGGACGCTTTCTGCATCAAGATCACCCATAAGATCAAAACGAAATCCGTCTACTTTGAATTCCTCTGTCCAGTATTTAATAGAGTCAACCATCAGTTTACGGGACATGTAGTGAGTGGTTCCTACTTTACCGCCACCGTACCCTACTTTTGTATTCCCCTCCTCATCTTCAAAGTAATAATAGTCTGAAACAAGGTCTTCAAGAATACTAACTTTGGCTGTGTGATTGTATACGACATCTAGAATGACACCCATTTTTCGTTTGTGAATTTCTTTCACTAACTGCTTGAATTCTGCTATTCTCGCTTCAGGATCCTTCGGTCGCTCCGAATACATGCCAGAAAGTGAAAAATAACTGTGAGGATCATAGCCCCAATTGTAATTATTCCCAGAAGATGAATAATCCAGTTCTCTTTCGTCGTTTTCAAGTTCATTTCCGAAATAATATTTCATGACTGGCAATAGCTGTACATGTGTGACTCCAAGATCTTTCAAATAATCAAGTTTTTCTCCGAAAGAAGTGAACGTTCCAAATTGGTTATTCAACTCTGAAGATAGCTCCGGATCTGAAGTAATGTCCCTCACATGGGCTTCCCAAATAATAGCATCTTCTTTCTTTTCGTATTTTTTGATTTTAGCAAAGTCCAATTTAGGTCCAATATTGGATGGATTTACGATGGCTGCTTTTCCAACTGTATCCTCGTCATCATCACTTGAGGCTGCCATTGATTTTGCATATGGATCTAGAGCTAATTTCGTTTCTCCTCCAGATGAGATTTCATACTGATAATAGTATCCTTTTACATTTTTAAGACCGGTGTTACTCTCCTCAAGCAGTACTTTCCAGACACCATCTTGTCCTCTTTTCATTTCAACATTTTCTATTTGTTTGTATTGATTATCTTTATCGTAGAGGCGAACAGAAATTTGATTAGCTTTGGGAGACCATACTTTTAAAGTTGCACTTCCATCTTCATGAAGGGTTGCTCCGAGGTCATTTCCATCATAAGCAAACTTCTGGTCAATATACTCCCAGGCTACACTTACAGGAACCCTATCTTCCCCGTAAAAAAGCGAATATGACTTCGTTACATCAAGCGCTTGCTCCGATGTGATATATAATTCAGACCCTTCACGATTCATTTCTGTAATATCAAGTTGTTTGCCTTCCTGGTCTTCCAGTCGAATGTCATCGATTGAGACATCCGTTGTTACTTGATTCATGATAGCTACAATTTTTGTTTCTTCAGTCATTTCTGCATGAGTTATTGATGTTTGTATCGTAGGCTTTTCAGTGTATACTTGATCTTCACCTTGAACAATCCAAAACTCCGTCTCTCCTGTCGTTGGAAAGCTTCGATCACTTGGGGTATCTTTTTCATCACCTTTGTGAACAATAAAATTCAAACCATTCTTAATGTCAATCACTGGGATATCAGTATATACTCCCCAACTTGATTCTTTATCAAAAGGGATCAGTTTTCCCCAACTCGTAGGAAAGTTTATAGCAGGAATATCTTCATTCTGATTCCAAAGGTAGAGCCCCCACCCCTCATAGTTACCATCTAGACGTTTGTAGTGAATACGCACATGACCTTCCGGAATCGGTTGCGCATTAATCTCCTCTGCTTGACTAGTGGTTTTTCCTAACAGTGATAGCGGAGTGACTGCCGAAAATACCATCAGCAAAATCAAACTGCTCACCAGCGTCATAAAAATCTTCCTCCTCATCAATACTTCTCCTCCTTTAATTAACCTAAAAAAGTAATAGTGAAACTATGTAGCAAAATAGTGCAAACGCTTTCACAAATTCATAATTTACTATATCATAATTCCACTTAAAAACAGTTAATTAAGTGTGACGTTTCCGAAAATTGGAATTTTACCCCAGTCTGTTTGTCCTATTTATACTGAGTAACCATATTAAGTTACGAATTGTGTTATTTTCTTTGGATTTGTGAAACTTTCTTTATTAAAACTCGTATAAATAGGATGTTGGAATGTAGTATAGTAAGAAAAACAGATCACCTTAATTTCCGATTTGTTGCAAGGGCTATTCTTACATAAGGACAAGAAGTTTTATATCTAAGGAGGATTTAAATTGAGTAAAAGAATAACGGCCAGTATCATCGCGGCAAGTATTTTAGTGATTGCCATCGCTTTCCAAAGTATAAACTTTTTCTTCAGCAACGACTTCTCTGAAAACTCCCAATCAATGTTTTCAGGAAACCAACAATTAAGTGAAAAAGTTATTGAAGATGGATCTGCTTCCAATCGTATCGTCCGTGTAAACATTGAGGGAACAATCATGAACACGCCAGGGTCGAACACGAATCCATTCAGTGGAAGTGGGTACCAGCATGAGCATGTCATGAAGCAGTTAGACAAAATCAAGAAGGACTCCTCTATTGGAGGAGTATTACTTTATGTGAATTCCCCTGGGGGCGGAGTGTACGAGAGCGCTGAAATTCACGATAAACTAAAAGAAATCAAGAAGGCAGACAAGCCCATTTACGTATCTATGGGAAGCATGGCTGCCTCTGGAGGGTATTATATCTCCACACCGGCGGATCGTATTTTCGCCTCAAATGAAACATTCACTGGTTCGCTTGGTGTCATCATGGAGAATATCAACTATCAGGAACTGGCAAATGAATATGGTGTCAAATTCAATACATTCAAAAGTGGAAAATATAAAGATATTATGAGTCCTACCCGTGAAATGACTGAAGAAGAACGTGAAATTATTCAGAATTTAGTCGACGAATCTTATGAACAATTTGTAGATGTGATTGCTGAGGGCCGAGACATGCCAGAGGATAAAGTTTACGACCTGGCTGATGGAAGAATATATTCAGGTAAACAGGCTGTCGAAAATGGGCTTGTGGATGAAATTGGTTTTCGAGAAGATGCATTGAAAGCATTAAAAAAAGAAGTCGGTGGAAATCCACAAGTTATTGAGTTTAAGAGTAGCATTGGTTCTCTGTTTGATCTCCCGTTAGCAGAGAGTTTGGTCCCTAATAGTGAAATTCGCTATATCGAGAAATTGATTAGTGAACGCAAAGGTCCGACTATGATGTATTTGTATAGCGAATAAAGGGGGAATGAACATGGAGACAACAACGGATCATCAATCAACAAATTTCCCTCTTTTGTCCATACTCAAGCGGCAAAAGACGGAAATACAGAAGCTGTTGTATGCTGGTTTCGGTTCTCGATTTCTAGCTTACATTATTGACTTAATAATGATATGGGGAGTAAATACGGTCGTGACACGCCCAATTCTCCGATTGTTAAATATCGAAGAGGCAAAACTTTGGATCCAGATTTTTAGTGCTTCTAACATTGCAACTTCAATTGTATTTTTCCTTTACTTCATTTTGTTGACGAAATATTTTCAAGCGACTCTTGGGAAAATGATTCTAGGATTATCTGTCGTATCGTTAAAAGAAGGAAGACTGTCGAATAGCCAAATTATCTTTAGAGAATGTATTGGCCGTTACATTAGCATGGCTGTATTAGGGCTTCCTTATCTAGTGGTCGCCTTTACAAAGCGCCACCAAGGTATCCATGATTTATTTGCCGATACCTCAGTAATTAAAAACAAATTCAAGAAATTGAACGAGACGATGGAGCATGAAACAACTAATTGATTAATAAAGGACCTGCCACCTTTTATTAGTGGCAAGTCCTTTTTGCTGTTATTTTACTTTCTAATATTTTCAAAAAAAGACTGTCGAAAATCAGAATCATTCACTAATGCTTTGAGTTCATCCATTCTATTTCTTAGATAGCTGGCTGTCTTCTGTTTATTTCCATCTAAAAACATAACCATTTGATCGTTGTAAAGGGTGCTGGGTTGATAAGGGTAATTTTTAAGTGATCCAACTAGTATCTTCACCATAGAATTTCTGGAAATTGAGAATGTTTCATTTCCGATTTTAAATTCGAATCCTCTGGAATCCGGCACTAAGAGTGTTAGCATGGCAGTATTAAATAAGAAAGTTTTTTTACCGTGTCATTTTCCTTGTACCAATAGTCTGTAACATTATCACTAGGAAAAACTCCCTCTTTAGTCTTGTACTGAACATAAACCTTTCCGTTGTCTATTTGCAATTCTTGTATTGTATTACCACCTGGCAGGTCCCTCACTAATTGATTAACACGATTTCCCTCCACATACGTACCTACATAGAGCTCGAATAATGATGAATCGTTATCCTTGATTGTCATAAAGTTTTTATTATTTTCAACTAAAGTGTCTAGGGTATTGATATAAAAGAGTATGCTCATAGTTACAATTATAATGATTAGTAAAGGAGTTAAATTCTTCATAGCATTCCTCCCGAGTTATCCTTGAGATGGTCTATCCTGTTTCTATAATGTTACTTCACCTTTTGGCTGTGGAGATTATTTCACCCATTTTGATAAACAGCTATGTTTCCGATTAAAATTGAAATGAGAACTAACCCGAATTTTACCGGGTAAACCCCTATATTGTTTAAAGTCGAATCCATCACCAGAAAACCACCTTTAAAGAAGCATTTAAGCAGAAACCAAGGGTTTATTAGTGGTGAGTTCCTTGAAATCTTTTAAATAATGTTCTTTAGCTTCCCATTTTTTCCCTCCATTGCGGTAGCCACTAATGATTGCGACAATTAAAAAAATAATGGTCATGGACCACATGATATCCGCACTCAAAAATGCAGGAATCAGATATCCCATTCCATTAGAAAAAGCATTACGGACTTGATACAACTTTTTCCGTCCACTCCATCGTTCTTCCCATATATACCACAGCTCTTCATTTGATTTCTTACTCATATGCGTTTCATAAAGAAACATTATGTAGAAAAAAACACACCCGACATAAACAACTGGTGGAACCGATCCGACGTAAGACTGCAGCCAACCAATAAATATAACGATGCCAAGGAAGAAGTACCAGGACGACTTCCTTCCCTGAAAACGAATGCTCTTCTGATTTATGCTCTCATTCTCAATCTCCTGATTCTCTTTCATAATTACTCCTTATGTATAGATATAAGATTTACCCCCTCGTTTCCATCAGAGAAGGTTACGAATGAGTCTTAACCTCTTATATATTACCATTTACCTCCTAATTAATCGAACCACTGATAGGAAAATAGTTTATTTCTAGTTAAAATTTTCTTAGTATGATAGATTAAAATTTACCAACTAAAATAGTCATAAATAAAGGAGCTTCTATGAAACGAAAAATCACTATTTCCTTTCTTATTTCACAAATCTTATACATTTGTTTGTTTCCACTGTGGTCAAAAGTTACAGACTATCTTAACCCTTTTTCCATCTTTGTCGTATGGCTTTGCTTTTCCTTAGCCGTGTTGTGGGTGTCCGGACGAGTGCTAAAAACGAGTTTTATACTTTCTCCTAAGGTTCTTCATTCCATTTTGTTGCTGTACAGTGGACTATTAATCGTTTTATTATTTTTTAGACCTACTAATCAAAGTCTACAGACAATTAATCTTATTCCATTTGAAACGATCCAGCTCTATTTATCCGGTAATGGAGACAGATTTGTAGCCTTCTATAATCTGGCAGCAAATGTCGCTCTCTTCATCCCGTTTGGTATTTATTTTCGGTTAATGAAAAAAGATCCTCGTCTATCACATATTGTTATTATTGCAACCTTAAGCATATGCCTTATTGAGTTTATTCAGTTTCTGACAAGTAGAGGAAGCTTGGATATAGATGATTTGATTCTGAATTTGCTAGGTGTAGTTCTTGGTTATATATTGAGTCCTATTATTGGTAAGGTATTCATTTTCAGAGGAAAACATTAACGAGACCAATGATCTCATCCAGCTGCTCAATTCCAGATCGAACGAAATTGGTGGAATTACTAAAAAAATTTCAGAAATCACCCATTTGCTGTCCTAAAATGACTCCATTGAAGCGGCACGTGCCGGTGAGCATGGAAGAGGATTCAGCGTGGTAGCGGATGAAGTAAGGAAACTAGCTTCCCAGTCAGAATCCGCTACGAAAAGAATTTTTAACATCATTGCTTCCATTCAGTCGGAAATAACAATAGCTAACCAAACTTCCATTAAAGGTGTGAACCAGGTAGGAGACAGACGCACACTTTTATTAAATATGGTGGAAGGTTTTGATGAAATACTTCTTAAGTCAAAAAGTGTGGAGCAACAAACTAATGAGGTCAGTGCGTCCACTCAGGAATTGCTTTCAGTCGCACAATTGGTGTCCGAGACCTTCGACCGGCTCGTTCGCTTCACTCGGGAATCTCAGAAACAAATTGATAAAGTACTTAGATCTTCCGAAGATCAAAATCACACGATGAGGAGTATGGTGGAGAGTCTCAACTCTCTTACTAAAAAGACTAAGAATTTGAATGACCTTATAGAAAACGTTCATAAAGAGAAAGATCAAACGAATCAAC
>NZ_JRNX01000203.1 GCF_000786645.1 Halobacillus sp. BBL2006 | reverse complement strand
GAGTGCGGACCAGAATGACCAGGAAATTGCAGGGATGCTGACGACAGTGGCAGGAGCGAATTTCTATATGGGGGTTCCAGGTGGAGATGATGTAATGCTGAGCTACCAGGATACTAGCTTTCATGATGATGCGAGTTTACGGGAGATGCTCGGGTTACGACCTTTAGATGAATTTGAGAAATGGTTGGAAAAAATTGGGATTATGGAAAATGGTCGCCTAACTAAATACGCTGGAGATTTGTCTATTTTTGATTAAGAAGGGGAGTGAAAGAATGGACATTGAACAGATTGTAAAAGACGTACTATCTGAAATGGAAGATCAGGGGAATAGTACGAGCAACAAGCCTTATACGCAGGAATATAAAAATAGGCACGTCGTCTATCGACAGGAAAAACGGGTAGGGGTTGATGACCCTAAGAATCGTGATTACATTGAAGAAGTACAAAAAGGGACCCCTGCGAGAATCGGGATTGGCCGAGCGGGTACTCGAATGAAAACAAAGAATTATCTTGACTTCCGAGTAGATCATGCTGCAGCCCAAGATGCGGTATTTAAAGATGTAGCGGATAAAGTTTTAGAAGATATGAATTTACCCATCCTTCAGTCTAAGGCGGCTTCCATGCAGGAATATTTAATGAATTTGGATGTAGGCAGAAAATTGAATGAGGATTCTTCCGAATGGTTAAGGGAAAATGGGACAAAAGGAAAACAAGTACAGATTGTCGTTTCAGATGGTTTGAGCTCCACAGGTATTGAGGAAACTGTCCCAGACTTGCTGCCGTCTCTAGTTCAAGGGTTAAAGGCGAAAAATATCAGTATGGGCGATGCGGTATTCATTCGTAAAAGCAGAGTATGGATCCAGGATGAAGTCGCTTCTCTAGTGGATTGTGATCTAGTTATCTCATTGATAGGAGAAAGACCGGGACTAGCTACTTCGAAAAGCATCAGTGCCTATATCATTTACAAACCCAACAAAGATAGCGTTGAGGCCGATCGCACTGTGTTTTCAAATATCCATGAAGGTGGTGTACCTCCTGTAGAAGCAGGGGCCTATTTGGCTGATATTATTGAAAAAATGCTTCAATATAAGGCAAGCGGGGTTAAGTTTTCACAAATGCAATGACTATTCAGAATATTGACAAACATTTTCTTCAAGACTATAATTCAATTAGTTTGGAAAAATTCTATCATATTGAACAAATCATCACAGGAGAAGACTTAACTATGATTGACATTGAAGAAATTGAATCTTTATGCACGTCGAAGACATGCTTAGAATCAAGTGATATTGATAAAATTAAAGAAGTTAGTAAAAGTATGCAGATGATGGCTGACTTATCTAAGGCCAATGTATTTATCGATTGTATGTTATCAAATGAGAAACATGCGATTGTTGTGGCAGAAGCTGCTCCTACAACGGCAAGATCCATTTACCAGAACAAAGTTGTCGGGACCATCGCTTACGCAACATTTGAGCCGGCTGTTATTTATTGCCTCCAATCTGGTAATGCCATGACATCGAATCGTGCCATTACCCAGGAACGAAAGAAAGTGGAACAAAGTGTTATCCCGATTTTAAATGATGGTGGAATTGTGATCGGTGCGTTAATCATGGAGAAGGACATTAGTGCACAGGTTGAAGATCGGGAAGAATTGGAAGCGCTGTCAAAAACGACGGAATCCTTAAGTGGACTGTTGTTAGGGCAGTCAGACCAGCAGCCATTAGTCCCTGAATTAATGGAAGAAGCGCTCTTTTTTGTCAATCTCGATGGCGAGCTCTTATATTCGAATCCAGCTGCGATCAATTTGATTCATGAGCTTTTCGGAATAAATTTTGAGTATGGAGATAATTTAGTTGAGAGATTACCGATTTTGACTGACATAGTTGAACAGGAAGAAGAATTGCTGGTTACTGAGATAGAAGCGTTTGATAAGACATTTAAAATCAAAAAGATTCGTTTACCACTGAATGAAAAATATAATGGCATGTTTATTATAATCAGGGATCTCACCGATTTACGTGAAAAAGAGAAAGAGTTGATTATTAAATCTGTCGCCATTAAAGAGATCCACCACAGGGTTAAAAATAATTTGCAAACAGTAGCGAGCTTGCTTCGATTACAGATGCGAAGAGGGGTACCAGAAGAAAGTAAAGTGTATTTCTTAGAAAGTCTGAATCGCATACTAAGTATTGCTTCTGTCTATGAAGTGATTTTATCAAACAGCAGTATTGATGAAGTTGATCTATTCGAACTGACAGAAAGAATCGGAGATATGCTAGTTTACACGGGATATTCGAGTAAAAAAATAACCATCGATTATTCAGGGGACAGCTTGACAATCGAGTCAGGACGAGCCGTTTCGATTGCTTTGATTATTAATGAACTCATACAAAATTGTGTGAATCATGCGTTTGAAGGGAAGTCACGGGGCCATATCGATGTCATCTTTAAACAGGACTCCAGCAGCATGGATGTGGTAGTAAGAGATAATGGCGTTGGTTTTAAAAGGAAGAATACGTCGTCATTAGGATTGGATATTGTGAAAAGAATGGCTCAACATGATTTGTCAGGAGAGTTTCAGATTGAAGGATTGGACAATGGAACGGAAGCCAAACTCAGATTCCCAAAAGAAAGTAGGGGTTAGATGAGCAAGAGAATTTTGCTGGTAGAAGATGAATCCATTGTACGGATGGACATCGCGTTACTTTTACAAGATGCCGGCTTTGAGATTGTTGGGGAAGCAGGAGATGGTGAAAAAGCCATAGAACTCGCACATGAGTTAGAACCAGATCTTATCATTATGGATATCAAAATGCCAAAACTCGATGGTTTAAAAGCGAGTAAAATTATCTCTCAAAAATATAACATCCCGATATTATTGTTAACGGCTTACAGCCAACAGGAGTTTATCGAGAAAGCGAAAGAAGCCAATATCGTTGGTTACATCGTCAAACCCATTTCAGAAGACCGTTTAATACCAGCTGTAGAGATTGCCCTTCATCAAGGAATGGTTTCGGAAAGGTACCGTGTTCAAGTGAAAGAAGCAGATAACCGTTTGAAGAAGCGGAAAGTCGTAGAGCGAGCTAAAGGACTTTTAATGCAGCACTTTGGTTATTCAGACGAAGTTTCGTATAAGAAGATGAGAGAAATCAGTATGAATAAACAGCTGCCGTTAGAAAAAGTTGCCTTAAAGATACTGAAGAAATATTCTCAACCGCCGTTAACCACTTCCAAGTGAATACGAACTAGCAAAGATGCTAGAAGAGCAGTGAGGGGCCCTTACTGTTTTTCTAGCATCTTTTTTTTATAAAAAATAAAAAAGGCAGGGATGCAGAATGGTAATGATCGGTAATATTGTAATTTATATTATTATGACTTGTGCTGTCATTGGAGCGATTGCTTCCATTAAAAATAGTGAGGACGGAATTGGCGGTCAATTTATGGAAGGGGTGCATGCAATCGGACATATTTTCGTTCCGGCTGCTGGTATTATGGCGTCCATTCCCTATTTATCTTTATTCATCGATAAAGTGTTCGGGCCGCTTTTTGAAAAGATAGGAGCCGACCCGGCTATCGCAGCTACAACGATTTTGGCTTCGGACATGGGGGGCTACCAATTAGCCGAGGCGCTCCAACAATCCTATGAAGCATGGATCATGGCTTTAATTGTCGGCTTCATGGCGGGAGCAACGATCGTATTCTCTATCCCTATGGGACTTGCCATGCTGGATAAGCGAGATCATAAGTTCATGGCCCTGGGAATCATGTCCGGATTGCTGACGATTCCTATCGGTGTGTTCATTTCAAGCGTCATTATTACACTGACGAACTCTAAAGTAAGAGAAGTTATTTCCACTAATACGGAATCAACCTATGAATTTACATTAAGCTATTTGAAGATATTTATGAATCTTACGCCTTTATTGATCTTTGTCATCATTTTAGCAGCAGGGTTGTATTTCTTACCAGATATTATGATCAAAGGATTTATGTGGTTTGGAACGATCTTAGACGCTGGAATTAAACTAGTCCTTGTTTTCTCGATTGTAGAGATTTTCACAGGATTATTTACGAACGTGTTCGGGGCATGGGGCTTTGATCCAATCATGGCTGATACCGAAAACCAGTTCCGAGCTCTTGAAACAGCGGGGTATATAGGCATCATGCTTGCAGGTGCTTTCCCAATGGTTTATTTGCTTAGAAAATATGCTTCGACTCCATTAGAGGCTTTAGGGAAGAAGTTAGGGTTAAGCTCAGTAGGGAGTGCAGGGTTAGTTGCCACCATTGCAAATATATTAGCGATGTTTAAACTTATTCGCCACATGCCTCCAAAAGATAAAGTGATTAATATTGCCTTTGGTGTCTGTGCGGCTTTCTTGTTAGGAGACCACCTTTCTTTTACAGCTAACTTTCAGCCCACGTTAATTCTGCCAATTATAGTCGGGAAGTTGTCTGCAGGGATTATTGCCATTGGTTTTGCTTATTGGCTGTCTGTTCCAAAAGCAAGAGAGCTTGAACGTATCGATCGTGAAAATGGAGTCATTGCGAAAGATGAATATCTTGAGGAAGAAGCGTTTGAAGGGGAAATAGTTGCTTCTGAACAAGAAAAAAAAGAGGCGAAATAATCGGGAAGAAATCAGGAGGGAAAGACAATGAATGAAGAAAAGAAGCGATTTATACAAGAATTCGTTCCCGGAAAACAAATTACGCTTAGTCACCTTATTGCAAACCCTGACGTAGACATGTTTGAAAAATTAGGAATTGAAGAGTCAGGAGCCTTAGGTATATTAACGTTAACTCCAAGTGAAACGGTTATTATTGCAGGGGACTATGCAACGAAAGCCGCCCATGTCAAGATTGGATTCTTGGATCGATTTACAGGGAGTCTTGTTTTAGTAGGCAGTGTTTCAGAGGTCGACCAATCGATGAGGGAAGTCAATCGTTTTCTCTCTGAGACGCTTGGATACACACCCTCGGAAATCACGAAATCATAAAGGAGGGCGTATCTATGTCTAAACGAAACCGGGCGATGATGATTGGATCGATCGGAGCGGGAAAGTCTACTTTGACTCAAGCCTTACTTGGGCATGAAGCGAAAGCAGTGAAAACTCAGACTCTAAACTATGAGGATTGGATTGTGGACACACCCGGGGAATATACTGAGAATCCAATGTTCTACAAGAACATCATGGCAACGTCCTTTGAGGTTACTCATGTTTTATTTATCCAAGATGCTGCAAAGAAGAAGGTGATTTTTCCGCCTGGTTTTAGTACCGGTTTGAATAAGCTTCCTATCGGAGTCGTAACAAAATCAGACGATGAACAGGCTGATCTTTCAAGAGCAGTGAAGCAATTAAAAAAGGTGATTCCTAAAGGGCCTATTATTATGACTTCAGCTATAGAAGGAAAAGGTCTTGATTTGATTCGTGAGCTAGTCGCATGTAATAGCCTTCAGGAAATGAGAGAGTATGTCGAGAAAGCAGAAAATGAAGCGGTCATTTTTAATGAAACCCTTTACAAATAAGCGATAATGACTTAATATTCTGATTAAGAAGACTTTAAAAATGAATGGTAACTAGGCAAAGGCGCCTTATACAGCTATCCCTCGCGGATAGTTTGTGTAAGGTGCCTTTTTTTGTTCATGCGGAGGTGCGCTTAGTGAATGGTAGGAACACAGAAGTCATCATAAGTGCAGGGATCGATATAGGAACGAGTACAACAAAACTAGTGATTAGTAAACTATCACTCAGAAACACAGCTGGAATGACTCACATGCCTCGTATTGAAATCACGGATAAGGAAGTTGTCTATGAAAGTCCCATCTTTCGCACTCCATTAGTCGAAGGAAAAGAGATCGATATGGAAAAGGTGGATGAAATCGTAAGAAGCCAATATGAGGAAGCCGGAATAGACGCGGGCGATATTCAAACGGGTGCGGTGATTATAACCGGTGAAACAGCGACTAAGTCAAACGCTAAAGAGATGATCAATCACCTTTCTGATCATGCAGGCAGGTTTTTAGTAGCGACTGCCGGACCAGATTTAGAAAGTATTATCGCCGCCAAAGGTTCCGGTGCTTATGATTTATCGAAGAAAACAAATAAGACGATTGCTAATATTGATATTGGCGGCGGCACTGCGAACGTGGCCGTTTACCGATACGGGAAGCTGCTTGGCACATGTACCCTTCATATTGGAGGGAAATTAATTGAATTTGCCTATAACGATATCCAATACATGGCTCGGCCAATTAAAGACGTTAGAGATAATTTGGGTTTGACGATCGTTGAGGGAGATACGATAGATTCTGAGAAATTATCAAAAATAACGGATTATATGGCTGAAATTATTTACAAGATGCTAGAAGGAAAGTTAGAAGATAATGAGCCTCTTCTTTTAGGACATAAGCCAAAGTGGGAACGCCCCGTAGACATCATCCTGTTTTCAGGTGGTGTATCGGAATGCATCTATTATCCAGACGATTGCACTTCAAACCATCTCTACGATGATATTGGTGTATTACTTGCTAAATCGATACTAGCTCACCCGCAGTTAAGTCAGAAGGAGTGGATGAAACCAAATGAAACGGTAAGAGCTACCGTCCTTGGTGCAGGAACTCAGACGACGGAAATCAGTGGAGCCACCATACAGGTTGATGCTGATACTCTTCCGCTCCGAAATATGCCTGTTCACATTATCGATTTTCATGATGAGTTTGACCAAGCTTTGCAACAGTTATCAGATAAGATTCGGGATGGGATGGAAGTATTTGATCCTAATAAAGAAGGAATAAAAATGGCGGTCTATCTAGCGGACATTCCTCTCCTAGGATTTAAGGACATCCAACGATTAGCGGAAGAACTAATCAAAGCCTATGATCAACATTTAACCAATCAGCCCCTTGTCATCGTACTAGAAAGAGATTTAGCAAAGTCACTCGGACAAGCCATCCAAGTATTAACTAATGAACGTGAAATTGTCTGCATCGACCAAATTAGAGTGGAAAACGGAGATTACTTAGATATAGGTTCTGCCCTGGATTCTGGAGTGGTACCTGTTGTCATTAAAACGCTGACATTCCATTAACAGAAAGGAGGAAACTTCTATGAAACTATCGACTACTCACTTGGATCACACCTATCAGTTTTCATCACTTACTTCTCTTTTCGCAAAAGCCAATGAAGAGAAATCCGGTGATCGATTAGCTGGTATTGCAGCAGAGAGTGTGCAGGAAAGAATGGCAGCCAAAACAGTTCTCAGTGAACTTTTGTTAAAAGATATTCGGGAAAATCCCATGCTGGCACCGGAAGACGATGAGGTGTCTCGCATCATTGATGGACAAATCAATGAGCCCGTATATAAACAAATAAAAAACTGGAGTGTTGCAGAACTGCGAGAATTCATTCTTTCCAGCGATACGATAGGAGAAGACCTCAAAAGAATAAGCCGAGGGTTAAATAGTGAAATGATTGCTGCTGTAACGAAAATCATGTCCAACCTGGATTTAGTCTTTGCAGCGAATAAATTAGAAGTCGTTACTAAATGCAATATATCCATTGGACAAAAAGGAACGCTTGCTTCAAGACTTCAACCGAACCACCCAACCGACCGTGTTGACGGGATGATGGCTTCTTTAAAAGAAGGGCTTTCCTACGGAATGGGGGATGCCGTAATTGGGATCAATCCAGTTGAAGAGTCCGTGGAAAGTGTGAAACGTCTCTTACACGCAACGAAGGATTTCATGGATGAGTGGAAAATTCCCACACAAAACTGTGTGCTTGCTCACGTCACCGC
>NZ_JRNX01000202.1 GCF_000786645.1 Halobacillus sp. BBL2006 | reverse complement strand
GTCATGGACACTTACGGTTAAGGAAGGATGGGTATTCGGTATAAAAGCATCATTCAATAAATCCTTCTTATTATAAACCGTAAGAATAGGAAGATGACTGGCGTCTAAATCATCCAAAAGTCTTAACACGGTCCGCTCCTGTTGAATGTGGTCAGGATGTGATGCATCGACCATATGGATGATAAAATCAGCTTCTGTCACCTCTTCCAACGTCGAGCGAAAGGCAGCGATCAGGGTTGTAGGGAGATCTTGTATGAATCCAACTGTATCAGAAACAATCGCTTGGAAACCTGAAGGAAGACTCATCTGTCTCGTCAAAGGGTCAAGCGTCGCAAACAAAAGATCTTCCTCAAAAGATTCACTTTCAGTGACGCGATTAAAAAACGTAGATTTTCCTGCATTGGTATATCCAACAATGGCAATTTGAAAGGCTTTATTCTCTTTGCGGCGCTTTCGATACTGCTCACGTTGCTTCACTACCGTATTCAGCCGAATTTTTATATCATCAATTCTTCTCTGAATATGCCTTCGATCAGTTTCGAGCTTCGTCTCACCAGGTCCACGCGTGCCTATCCCGCCACCTAATCGTGATAGTTCAGTCCCTTGACCAGCTAAACGTGGTAATAGATACTGAAGCTGTGCCAACTCAACTTGGAGCTTACCTTCTTTTGTACGTGCACGGCCAGCAAAAATATCGAGAATCAACTGACTCCGGTCAATCACACGACGTTCGATTCGATCTGTAATGTTTCTCAATTGCCCTGGAGATAGCTCATCATTAAAAATAACAAGATCAGCATCGACCTCATCCGCTGCCTGTTTAATTTCCTCAAGCTTTCCCTGTCCTAAATATGTAGCCGGGTGAACCCGGTCTCTCTTCTGGGTAATAATTTTACATACTTCTCCATTTGCTGTTTCTGTTAAAGACTGGAGTTCTGCGAGAGAAGACTGGAAACGTTCCTCTTGTTCTTGTGGATCCATTCTTGCTATGAGTATGACTTGTTCTTTTGCATTCATTCTAACACCTTCTTTTCTGCGCCTGCATTCTTCTCCATCATATCAAAAAGTAGCTAGGATAGATATCAACACTCTTTAATGGTAATTATAATGAGACTGAATTTCTGTAAAATCTTCTGGAAGCAGTGTCATTAAGGTAGATTTTCGTTGATCAAGACTTCCTACGACCCTCCAGGCATGTTTTCGTATAGCTTCTTCAATAACGTTCCGGACATACCTTGCGTTGGAGAAATTATACGACGACTCTGCCGAAACGTGCACAAGGTGGTTAAACAATTTTCTTTCAGCTTCTTTCGTAAGACAGTACTCTCTGTCTTTCAGCATTTCTGAAGCAATGCCAGACAACTCCGTAGCTGAGTAATTGGAAAAAGATAATTGAATAGGGAATCTGGAGGCAAGACCCGGGTTGATTTTCAAGAAATCATCCATCTCATCTGGATAACCAGCCAAAATGATAATTAGTTCATCATGATGATCTTCCATGCACTTAACAATAGTATCAATCGCTTCTTTACCAAAGTCTTTTTCTCCGCCACGGGCCAGCGAATAAGCTTCATCAATAAATAGCACACCACCAAGAGCTTTTTGGATTAAATCCTTTGTTTTTTGCGCCGTGTGGCCGATATACTCACCCACGAGATCGCTGCGGTCTGCTTCGATAAAGTGACCTTTCTCCAACACTTTTATTTCACTAAAAAGCTTTGCTACCATCCTTGCAATGGTTGTTTTTCCAGTACCAGGGTTCCCCTTAAAGACCATGTGTAAAACTTGTGCATTTGATTTAAGACCAACATCCTTACGTTTTTGAGCAATTAAGACTTGAGCGTAAATTTCCTTTATACGAAGTTTTAAGTTTTCCATACCTATGATAGAAGAGAAAAATTCATCAATTCTACGAAAAGGAGTCAACGTTGTTTCTTTTGTTTGTACTTGTTGAACAGGAGCAGCTTTCCCTTTCGTTTCATTCAGAACGATATTGATCGTACCTGATCTGATTGCTTTTGCCTGCGATTGCACATGGATCCCTCCTCGTTTCCCTTCATCATACGCAATACGGAAACCACCTGTGACAAACGCCCAAAACAGAAAAACGGGCGCTGTCATCAGCCCCCGTTTTCAAACTTATATTCATTTGATGGTATAGTAGCTGTTCTTAATTCAAGTTACAGGAAACTTTGACACCTTTATTCCTTGTCCAATGAAACGTTCTTCATTGGAGCAAAGGTTGAAATCGCGTGTTTGAAAATCAGTTGTTGCTTGCCTTCTGTCTCTAAAAGTACGGTAAAGTTATCAAAAGCTTTTACAACACCACGTAATTGAAAGCCGTTGAGCAGAAAGACAGTTACCTGCATACGTTCTTTTCTTAATTGATTTAAATAGTTGTCTTGAATATTTACGGATTGAGCCATGGATCTTCCTCCTCTTTTCTATCTGTAATACTACCATTCTATGTTTTACTTCAGCATTCCTGCAAGATCGGTCAAAATTGTTGCAAATTTCTCTTCATAATTATTCTCAGAGACTTCATACCAGTTCACGTCCATCTTGTTTCTAAAATAAGT
>NZ_JRNX01000201.1 GCF_000786645.1 Halobacillus sp. BBL2006 | reverse complement strand
TTTAATTAAAAAGCATGACACCAAAGTCGGCGTTGCGCTTAACCCGGCAACTCCTCTATCAGTTCTGGAATATGTATTACCACAGTGCGACACCGTTTTACTGATGCTCATCAACCCAGGCTTTGCAACAGATAAAAACGAAGAGCAAGTCTCCTATGCGACTAAAAAAGTAGAAGATTTATCGAATTTGATTAAATCCAAAGGGCTGGAAACCAAAATCGAAGTGGATGGACGTGTTTCCATGAACACCATTTCCGGGTTGGTAAACGCCGGCGCAGATATCTTAGTCGCGGGCAGCACAAGTTTATTCAAATCTGACAATAGCTTAGCGGACAACAAAAAGATCATCGAGGAATCGATTCGTGCAGGATTACAGGAGGAGGCTAAAACAATATGAACGACTTCAATTATGCAACCAAAAAAATAACCGATGAAATTACAGCGAGTCTAACCAATGTGAACAGCGATGATGTAGATAAACTATTAATTGAGATTAACAATGCCGAAAAAGTATTTTTTGTAGGTGTCGGAAGGGTTCTTTTATCCTTACAGGCGATAGCCAAAAGGTTGGCACATATCGGCATTAAAACTTATGTTGTAGGCGAAATCACTGAACCGGCAATTACAGATAAGGATCTACTGATTGTCGGGTCCGGAAGCGGTGAAACAAAATTCCCGTTAATCATCGCAGAGAAAGCGAAACAATATAACGCGAGAGTTGCCCACATCGGTGCAAATCCGGACAGCTCCATGAGCCAATATTCTGATCTATTTATTAGAATTCCTGTAAGTTCAAAAGTAGATACTCCTGGAGAAGTTCATTCTGAGCAACCCATGAAAAGTTTATTTGAACAAAGCCTATTATTACTCGGCGACACGTTAGCTTTGATGATGGTGAACAATAAGAATATTGAACTGGAGTCCCTTTGGGAATACCACGCGAATTTAGAATAACTTCTTCACAAAAGAGTCCCCACGGGCTCTAAAGGAGGGTCAATGATGAAAGCGCTACATTTCGGTGCAGGAAATATCGGTAAAGGTTTAATTGGATATCTGTTGAATAAAAGTGGATTCGACCTCTGCTTCGTTGATGTAAACGAAGAGTCAGTCAACCAAATGAATAGCAGCAACCAATATGCATTGGAACTACTAGATGATGATCATACAGTAGAAAGCATTTCCCCTGTTTGTGCCCTGCATAGCAGTAAACAGGATCAAGTGGTGGATGCGATCGTGGAAGCTGACCTCATCACCACATCTGTAGGAGCCGATAACCTATCAAAGGTTGCCCCTGTCATTTCTAAAGGCCTGTTAAAAAGAATTCAGTTCGATAAAGGGCACGTGGATGTCATTGCAAACGAGAATATGATTAATGCTTCTTCAACATTGAAAGAAGAGATTCGTAGAAATGTATCGACAAGTGAAATGGATGCGATCCAGTCAACGGTTGGGTTTCCAAATTCAGCGATTGACCGACTTTCCCTATCCGAAAAGAGGAATGAAGGGGAAATCACCCTTGTCGAACCTTATTACGAATGGATGATCGAAAAGCAAGGAATACTCAATTCAGATTTACCTTCTATAAAAAACGCCACCTATGTAGATTCTTTAAAACCGTATATTGAACGGAAGCTGTATATCGTCAATATGGGCCATGCGGCCACAGCCTATACAGCATTTCTAGAGGGTTATCCTACGATTCAGAGCGCCTTGAAGAATCCGGAAATTGAAAAATTCTTAAGAGAAACGATGAACGAATCCGCTCGTTATTTTACTCACCATTATGGTTTTAAGGCAGAAGAAATGAGCGAATTCATTGAGGAGACCATCGGACGCTTTAAAAATGCTAATATAAGTGATGATATATTACGAGTTGGGAGATCGCCAATTAGAAAGCTGGGCTTTGATGAGAGATTGGTCAAGCCAACTAGAGTCCTTTTTGAATTGGGCTTACCGGTAGAGAGACTCACAGCTGCTGTGGCCACAGCATTCTTCTTTCATAACCCTAATGATAAGGAATCTGTCACGATCCAATCGTATATTCGTGAACAAGGAATCGAACAAGCTATTGCCCATTTCACTGGCATCGAGGAGAAGACCTTAAAGACAAAAATCAAAGATCACTATGATCGATTGAGAAAGAACCACTCATTAACACCCATAAACGAAAGGTGATGTTCATATGTTAGCCGAATATTTAGAAGGAAATATCCGTTTTTTACCATCCGTTGATTCCTGGGAAGATGGAATACAAAAGGCTGCGGCACCACTATTACAAAGTGGTTCGATCACTCCAAAGTATATTGACGATATGATCGAAAATGTAAATACGAATGGCCCCTATATCGTTATTGTTCCAGGAATTGCGATGCCTCATGCTAAAAATGAGGACAGTGTAGTAAAAACAAGCGTATCCTATTTAAAACTTGAGGAACCTGTCCAATTTCCTAAAAATAAAGAGGTCCGTACTTTCTTCGTTTTAGCAGCTGAGGATAGCACCGGACACCTGGACCTTATCTCAGACTTGTCTTCTATTTTGATTGAAGACGAGATTAAAAATAAACTCGAAGAATCACGTAGTGAGCAGGAAGTATTAGATGTGTTAAAAATGGTTGAATAGATCTTTTCTAGTTGAACGGTGAAAGACAAACCTTTTTCTTTTCCTTTAGTTCTTATCGCAGCTTTTAAAATTACTGAATTATCAGAAAGGAATGACAAATATGGCTGATTCAGCACATGCAACGGATAATGATAATGTTGTAGAGATGAATACTCCGTCTACGCGCGCCAGAGTCCAAGCATTTGGTGGTTTTTTAACAAACATGGTCCTGCCGAACATTGGAGCTTTTATCGCATGGGGACTATTGACCGCTTTGTTTATACCTAGTGGTTGGATTCCCAATGAAGAACTTGCTCAAATCGTCGGTCCAGCAATTAAGTTCCTACTCCCCTTACTTTTAGCCATTACAGGCGGACGAATGGTTGGAGGACAAAGAGGAGCCGTTATGGGGGCGATCGGGGCTATTGGATTGATCGTCGGATCAGATATTCCGATGTTCTTAGGAGCTATGGTGATTGGTCCTCTAGGAGGCTTGGTCATCAAGAAATTCGACAAGCTTATTGAAAATAGAATTCCTGCGGGATTTGAAATGATTGTTAACAATTTCTCGCTAGGTATTTTAGGATTCCTATTGATGATTCTATCCTTCTACTTTATAGGACCTACAATAGAATCTGCTAATAACCTTGTCACCTCAGCCATTGAGGCGCTGGTTGCTACTGGCTTATTGCCTTTGCTATCTCTTATCAATGAGCCGGCTAAGGTATTGTTCTTAAACAACGTCATCGACCAAGGCATTTATTATCCTTTAGGAATGCAAGCTGCCGCAGAAACAGGAAAGTCCATTTACTTCACAGTTGCTTCCAACCCTGGTCCTGGGCTTGGATTGTTGCTGGCCTTCACTTTCTTCGGCAAAAAGACGGCAAGAAGAACCGCACCAGGTGCGATGATTATTCACTTCTTCGGTGGGATTCATGAACTATACTTCCCTTACGTATTAATGAAACCCCTTACAATAATTGGAATGATTGCCGGAGGAGCTTCAGGTATCGCTGTTTTCAGTTTGTTTGACGCTGGACTCGTCGCCGGACCAAGTCCTGGCTCTATTTTCGCGTATCTTGGACTGACACCGAAAGGCAGCTTCATTGGGATCATCTCTGGTGTACTTGTTGCGACCGTTGTAACCTTCCTAGTTACAGCGTTCATTCTGAAACTTGATAAAAGTTCTGAGGATGAAGATATTTCCGATTCTGTAGAGAAGTCCAAAGCTATGAAGCAAGCAGGCAAAAAACCTTCTACCTCTAGTCAAAAACAAAAAGATCAAGAAATTAATACCATCTCTTTTGCGTGTGACGCGGGTGCGGGAAGCAGCGCCATGGGCGCCACCACCTTCAGAAAAAAATTACAAAAGAATGATATTGAAGGCATGGAAGTCAAACATTATAGAATAGAAGAGGCTCCCGAACATTCAGACATCATCGTCGTCCATGAAGACTTACAGGAAAGAGCGAGAAGAGCGCACCCTGATAAGGAAATTATCGCAATAAGTAACTATTTAAATGATCCGGCACTTGAAGAGTTAATGGACAGGTTACAAAAGAAGTAAATAGCAATGACGTTAGTCAGCTCAATTGAATAGTATCGTTTAAGAAGGTTTCTTTGGAGACCTTCTTATTTTATGTTTAGGAAGCAATAATGACTTATCATCACATGCTAACAGGTTCCCGGTGGTCATTCAGGACGATATTTTACCTTACCTGAAAAACAGGTAAGGATCGCTACAAATTACAAATCCTTCTCTTCTTTCAATTCCACTTTAAACACGGCAGCATACTCCGCCTCCTTCACCGATTTTGGTAAAGTAGTTAGGTCATCATTCGCTTGTATGGACATACTACTCTGACTCGATCCAATCAGGTAGCCTATGTAAATGGGTTCGCCTTTTTTGATCTTTACTTCTTCTTCCTTTTGTTCAAAGAGAAAGCTGGTGATGTTATCAGGGATTGTCGTTGATCCTCTTGCATAGCCATTTGGGGAACCAATGGTAAGATAAGTGGCTTCCTCCTCAACTTGTACTTGGAAAGAGTGCAGATCTTTTTTAAATTTCTTTTGATCCATCGTGCCAGCCACGGATGAGAGCACTTCTTCTCCCTTCTCCCCCTCTTTAATCACTACAATCGAGGTTACCAGTATATCTCCTTCTTCCACTTTTCCATCAATGGTATAGAAAGTTTGGTAATCTCCACCGATCTGGTTGACCAAGCTTTGTTCACGTTCTGAAAGCTTGGCTGGTTCGACCTTCACTGTAGATGCTGAAGCCCCTTGACCAGAACTCTCTTTCTTATTCTTATTTGTTTCGCCGCTTCCCTCATATGTACAAGCAACTAAGAACAGCACGACTCCAATGAGAATGATAAACCGCTTCATAATCCCCCTCCTTCTTTTGTTGCTTAAAAGCTTGTTATGAAAAGTAATTACTTTATACTACTGGAAATAAACATGGAGACGTCTTGATTCATAAAAATTTGATGTCCATGATAGAAGTCTTCACTTCATTAGATTTGAACCCGACTTCGGACACCCTGGTGCAATCATATTAATGCACAATGCAGGACATTGGAGCCAAGATTTAAGTGGCACGGTTGAGGCGGTTAACGAGCTTATTCCTATGCTAAAAAGACACGGGTACCAATTTGTTACGGTTCCTCAAATGTGGGAAATGAGCCATACTTAGAGTATTCGGCCACACTATGAAAACCTTCGAAATGTCCCACAAAAGGACCTCTGTGTTCATAGGAAGACGATGATAAACCGAAGAAATGGGTCTGTAAACGAATGGAACCCACGTTTCTTCGGTTTAATGATTATTTCCGCAAAATTTTCTCCATCGCTTTTCCCTTCGCTAACTCATCGATCAGCTTATCCAAATAGCGAATTTCCTGCATCGTTGGCTCATCGATATCTTCCACTCGTACACCGCAGATTACCCCTTTGATCAAGGTCCGAGAAGGATTCATTTGAGGCGCTTCCGCAAAGAAGGTCTCAAAGTCTGTCTTTTTCTCCAATTGCGATTCGAACTCTTCCTGGCTATACCCCGACAACCAACGGATGATTTCATCGACTTCTGCTTTCGTCCGTCCTTTTTTCTCAGCCTTCTTCACATAGTGGGGATAGACACTTGCGAAACTCATGGTATAAATCTTATGTTTAGGCATTACCCATCTTCCTTTTCGTGTGTTTTTATTATTCCGATTATATCATTTCTCTGCATTCCATTCCTCAAAGCAGCTAAATTGGCTATCCCCCACTACTCAGTATTGCTGATATTCTGTATAACTTACTACCGGAGTAAAAATAGAACTGAATAGTAAAGGTGACCATTCTCATTCATTACCAGCTATTCAGTCGGTTTTAACTATTGAATTTTCTTTTTTCCCAACGGTTCGTAGAAACCTCCAGGATTTCGCCCTTAACCACGACCAATCGTATCGTTCAACTTCGTGCGATACTTATCTTTCCAGGTTTTCTCGTCCTTCAATAGGTCGTCGCAGAAAGTGGCCACATCCTCACCCGTGAGATCGGTAACTTTCTTACCTTCCGCTGCGCCTTGCTCGAAGAGGTCGAGAATGCCGTTAAAGATCCGGCTGGTGTCCTTCCAGTCAGAGGGTCCACCCGTTGTCCACATATACTTTTGGATCGCTTTGTAAGCGTTATGATACTCAGTTGGAAGTGCCTTCGCACGAGCCTCCATCGCTCTCCATTCCCGCTTGTCATCCAAACTTCCGATAATTTTTTCAAAAATATTCATCGTCCTTCTCCTTTTCCATTTAGTTTTTTAATTCATTAATTGTGCTTGAAACGAATTCCCATTTGTCCCAAAAGATTTTAAGATGCTCTTGCCCAGCTGCATTGAGTGTGTAAAATTTTCTCGGCGGTCCCATCGTGGATGGCTTTTTCTCGATATCCACCAAATTATTTTTCTCAAGCCGCATGGTAATCGTATAAACGGTGCCTTCCACCACATCAGTGAAGCCCAGTTCTCGTAGTTGTTGAGTGATTTCATAGCCGTAAGTTTCGCCACGGCTGATGATCTCAAGCACACAACCCTCAAGCACCCCTTTCATCATTTCTCTGAAGTTACTCATTTTTGCCTCCATTTTTATTTTAATGTTTTTTAGTACTCTGTATTACTGGTATTTTGTATTACTTATTACTAGTATATAGTATTACATATTAGTGTGAGTTGTCAATCTCCGAACTTTCTTTATCTCTGGGTTTTCTCTGTACTATGTCCGCCATACTCAGGCTACTCATTGTTGTTTTTCGCATATAAAAGCTTTCATTTCCAATGGACTTCATTGCAAAAAGACGCACCTACATAATGTAGAAGTGCGTGTTAAATAATTTCCTCATTTAGAGAAAAGGCAACCATTATTGATTCGCGCAGTTAAGAACTCCGTCTATAATTTCCAATCAAACCATCGGCCGTGGCCATCGCTCTCACCGACAGTTTTTCTCTGGACTTCACCGTCTAAAAACGAATCCAAGTGTAATTTTCAATTCAGGTCCTCAGCATTTTTATTCCACCCCAGGGTAAACGAGGATATTGTTATTTATTCTTATGATTTAAGTATTCCTTAAAAAATGATTCAAGTAAAACTTCTCCATGAGACGGAGCCACCAGTTCCATGGTCATCACATTCAGAAAAAACATCCCCAGGGCATAATAAGGCTTGTTGAACCATTTGACTAAGTGGACGATACGTTTTAAAAAACCTTCAGGAAGATGTGTAAGTTTTACTTTATTACCCGTGCAGCGAAACGCCGTTTCCGCTATTTCCTGATGTGTCAGAACTTCAGGCCCGCCGACATCCACTTCCTCGTTCTCCCGGTCAAAGTGATCGACACAAAAAGCGGCAAGATCACTACCGTGAATTGGATTAATGGAGCAGTTGCCACTTCCAATTAAATACACGCGGCCTTTTTCAGCCATCTGCAGGTATTCAGCCATATCGGAATAGTAGCCGGTTGGCCTTACAATGACATAAGGTACCTTAGCGCTCTTTAAATGATCAACAAATCGCTGCTTTGCTTCTGTTGCCGGTCCTTCGATTTCTTCAGCTTTAAATACGTGTATGTACATAAATTTTTCTATACCGGCTCGTTCCGCTTCTTTCAGCAGGTTTTTATTTCCTTGGTAATCGACATCCATGAAAGTAAGTTTGCTGGACGGTTTGGTTATACCTACGGACGTAAATACATAATCCATGCCGTCACAGCACCCTTGAAGGGACTTTGGATCCGTCATATCTGCTTCTACGATTTCATCTACGTCATCTGCAATGGCGGGTTCAAGATGTTTTCCCTGCATCTTCATTTTTTCTGGACTTCTTGCAAGAACTTTGATATAAAATCCTTGTTTCTTCAGCTCTTTGACGACGTGCCGGCCCAGATAACCAGTAGCCCCCGCTACAAGTACTTTCTTCACAGGTAATCATCCTCTCTGTTTTCCTTCTATATATTATTTCGTCTTTTTAATGCATGTATGTAATCCGCGGATAAACAACTAAGAATTATTTTCTTTAGAAAGAACCTCTTGATTCACAAATCTGCCCTGAACAATGAGGTGACGCGTTAGGTAAGCAGCTGTATTACACGTAATTAAAATAAGAATCAAATGCGTTGGTTGATGAGGACGGACAAGTTGGAAGGCTTCACCAGGCCAGGATCCGTAAATTCATAGTCAAATGTAGACTGTTCCGTGATGATTTAACATGATTCCCCTTTAGCAAATTTGTTTAATCGATTAAATAACTTTTCTCTTTATAGGAATGGTGACCGGCCAGGGCTATATTTCCCTCTGTTCCTATAGGAGCAGTGCTTTCCATATGACCAATTCCTATTTTAAGATTTTCATTAGATATTCCTTCAAGGTTGATCGATGGAATGGCTATGATGCCTGCTATTGAATGGGTATGACCGATTTAAGGTGAATCTTCTGTAAAGGTTTCTCCTTGTTCTAACGTATTGGTTAATTGGTCTATTTCCTTGTCCGTACTGTACTTCTGCGAGAAGATGAGAGGTGGGTGTCCGGTGTCTAGAAAAAATGGCACAAGAGAATTCTGAACGTTGATACATGTTTCAAAAGAAAAAGCCGACTAACACATCTAGTCAGCTTTCCTCTTTTACTCTGCCGTATTTGCTTTCAATGCTTTAATTGTGCCAGTATGTACCCCTTCATGGTACAACGTGAAATTAAGAATTTCTCCAACCGTCGGTAGGGATAAGAAGGCTTCTGCCGCTTCATCATCCAGCTGTCCGGTGAGCGTTTCCTTCAGTCTCGACGGCTGTTCCTCAAGCTCTTGCTTCAGATCGGAAAGTGGGGGGACCTCGCCCTGCCAATCCTCAGGTTTTGTTCCTGGTGCGAACAGTTTAAGGTAACGGGACGGCGTTTCGACCGACTTGCCGCCGAACTTAGCAATCAATGAGTTTTGCACCACGTAAATGTGACCGAGGTTCCAGCGGATCGTGTTGCTGAATCCTTCCGGTTGTTTGTCCGCCTGTTCTTCTGTGACACTGTCCATTTCCTTCAAGGTCGCTTTTCTGACCAGGTTGAACTGTTGAAAAATCTGTTCTTCGTTCATGTCATCATCTCCCCTCTTACCTTTTATTCTAGCTTTCCACCTTATCGTCCTCAACCATCCAGCTCGGACCTCCCGTTGTTATATTTCCATATAAAACCAGTAAACATTGCATATAGTTTCAGAACTAAATAAGCTCTTCCCTAATTACTAAAGAATAGCCTCCGTTTGTTTAAGACTCGATTTCAAGATAATATTATTCACTAGTAAAGAAACAACAGTATATTTTAGAATTTATCTTTTTGCTTTTTCCCAATGTTATAACCCGTAATAATACCAGCAATAGTAAAGATGAGGATACCCTCATCAAAGTCATTGAAAATCAATCCAAAGGCTGTCCAGACTACTAGAAAAGCTAATATTGAACTTATTAAAGCTCTCAACTCACCCCTCCTTCCCCAAGTGCTCTTCTTTGTACACTTACCCGGTTCTTAACTATGTATTGAGACAAAGCTTATATCGAAAACGCCCCCGATTGTTTAAGACTTGAAATCAAGATAATCTGAAGAATGTTCTTATGTGGCATGCGTATCTGATCATTTAGGACAGCACAAACATTTTTTGTGAAATATTCCAATATGCCATATATTAAAAATAAGAATTTATTTTAGGAGGGAATGCATGAAGGATCTGGATGGAGCGCTTACTATACTTCTTTTTATTTTTT
>NZ_JRNX01000200.1 GCF_000786645.1 Halobacillus sp. BBL2006 | reverse complement strand
GCGAGCCACAGACATTACTTCTACCGTCCCATCATAAATTTCAGGGACTTCCATTTCAAACAACCGCTTTAAAAGTCCTGGATGAGTACGTGATACATAAATGTGTGGACCTTTGTTGCTGTTTTCAACTTTTGTAACAAAGACTTTCAAACGATCGTGAACTTCATATGTCTCTGTTGGCATCTGTTCCCCTTCAGGTAGTCTTGCCTCAATCTTTCCTAAGTTCACATAAACAAACCTCGGATCTTTACGTTGAATGATTCCAGTCATGACATCCTCTTCACGGTCAACATACTCCCCATATATAATTCCTCGCTCAGCTTCACGTACTCGTTGTGTAACCACTTGTTTTGCAGCTTGAGCAGCGATTCTTCCGAAGTCCATTGGTGTTACTTCGACTTCAATAACATCTTCGACTTCGTAATTTGGAGCTACTTCTTTTGCTTCTTCCAGAGAAATTTCCTGTTGAGGATCCATTACCTCTTCAACAATCGTTTTTCTAGCGAATACCTTCATGCTTCCTTCATCTTCATTGATATCCACACGAACATTTGTCGCTGAATTGAAGTTCTTCTTATATGCACTGATCAGCGCTGCTTCCAGAGCTTCCAATAACAAATTTTTGTCGATGCCTTTTTCCTTTTCTAAATAATCCATGGCATCAAATAGTTCACTACTCAACAGTTTTCTCCCCCTTAGTTAAACGTGACAGCTAGATTAGCTTTCGCAATTTTATTGTAAGGAACTTCGAGTTGTTTTGTACGTGTTTTAATTTTAATCTCGACAACAGCTGTTTCATTTTCAAAAGAAACGAGCGTTCCTTCAAATTCTTTCTCACCATCAATTGGTTCATAAAGTTTCATATATACGTGCTCACCCACGTACTTTTCAAAATCGTTTTGTGTTTTCAAAGGTCTTTCTGCCCCTGGTGAGGAAACTTCTAAGAAATAAGGAATTTCTATCGGGTCTTCTTCATCCAGCTTTTCACTCAGCTGTTCGGAAACTTGACCACATTCCTCGATGTCCACCCCACCTGGCTTATCAATGAATACACGCAAATACCAATTGCTTCCTTCATGCTTGTACTCGATATCAACAAGCTCCAAATTCATTTCATCCAATATAGGTTGAACCATTTTCTCAGTAACGGCAATGACATGATTACTCATGCTCTTCCCTCCTTTTTTACGATTTTCTCCATTTATTCGTAGTTTTAGTATGACATCCATTTGAAGTTTTCAGTTAAGTATTCTCCAGCAGAGGGATTTTGTTAAGCCGAGAGTCCAAGAGAAACCGCTATGACAAGAATCATAGCGGTTAGGTCCCTTGGCCATTGAGGCCTCTCATGAATCAACGTTTCTCGACAAACGCAGCGTAGAATATGACGAAAGAGTGGGTTGCCCCACTCTTTCATCCTTTCGTATCGCTCTTGTCACCATAAAAAATATACCATAGTTGCTTTAATTATGCAACAAATGAAAAACGCAAACGGCCCTTAGACAGAGCTTAAGCTTACTATCGAAAGAAATTCAAACATTCTATGCGCTAGAAGAGGGACAATTGGTTCTCATCTGGCATGCCTTCTAAGCAACCGAAGTTATCGAGGTACTCTAAGACAGTTTTAGAAATTCGGCTTCTTTCTCTTAAATCCTGTTTAGAAAGGAACTCTCCTTCTTCGCGTGCCTTGACAATATTGATTGCGGCGTTTGTCCCAAGTCCATCCACAGCGTTAAATGGAGGAATCAATGCATTTCCTTCTACAAGGAAGTCAGTTGCACTGGACTCATATAGATCGACATTTTTAAATCTGTATCCACGCTCACACATTTCAAGCGATAGTTCCAGAACGGTCATTAAGTTTTTTTCCTTCGGAGTAGCGTCAAGACCCTTGGATTGGATCTCTTCCAAACGACGACGAATAGCATCAGAACCTTTCACCATCGTATCTAACTCAAAGTCTCCTGCTCTTACAGTGAAATAAGCAGCATAAAAGTAAATTGGATAGTGAACTTTGAAATAAGCAATTCGTACAGCCATCAATACATAAGCGGCAGCGTGTGCTTTAGGGAACATGTATTTGATTTTTTTACAAGAATCAATATACCAATCCGGCACACCATGCTTTTTCATCTCTTCAATCCACTCATCTTGAAGCCCACGGCCTTTCCGTACAAACTCCATGATTTTAAACGCGAGCGACGGTTCTAAGCCTTTGTGAAGCAGATAAACCATGATATCGTCACGACATCCGATAACTTCCGGCAACGTACAGATTCCATCATTGATTAATTGATCCGCATTTCCCAACCACACGTCTGTTCCGTGAGATAACCCGGAAATGATGACGAGTTCAGCGAACGTACTCGGTTTTGTGTCTTCGAGCATCTGTCTTACGAAACGCGTTCCAAATTCCGGCACACCCAGAGTCCCTGTTTTACACATAATCTGGTCTGCCGTGACACCTAGAGCTTCCGGTCCGCTGAAAATCTTCATAACCTCAGGGTCATCTACTGGAATCTCCTTTTGGTCTATGCCACTTAAATCCTGTAGCATCCTGATAACGGTTGGATCATCGTGCCCCAGAATATCTAATTTCAGCAAGTTATCGTGAATGGAGTGGAAGTCAAAGTGAGTCGTCCGCCACTCAGATTTAATATCATCTGCAGGGAATTGTATCGGAGAGAAATCATAAATCTCCATATCATCTGGAACTACAATGATTCCTCCTGGGTGTTGACCAGTAGTCCTTTTAACCCCTGTACATCCCTGGACTAAGCGGTCTATTTCTGCGTTTTTATATTGCAGCTGGCGATCTCCAGCATAGCCTTTGACGTATCCGTAAGCGGTTTTCTCTGCAATGGTACCGATCGTACCTGCACGAAATACATTGTCTTCTCCAAATAACGCTTTCGTGTAATTGTGAGCTCTCGGTTGATATTCTCCCGAGAAGTTCAAGTCAATATCCGGTACCTTGTCTCCTTTAAAACCTAGGAACGTTTCAAATGGAATGTCCTGGCCATCTTTCTTAAGTGCTGTTCCACACTCCGGACAGTCTTTTTCTTTCAGATCGAAGCCACTTCCCACTGATCCATCATCAAAAAATTCATAGTATTGACAGGACGGACAAACATAGTGCGGTGGTAAGGGATTGACTTCTGTAATATCCGTCATGGTAGCAACAAAGGAAGACCCGACGGATCCCCTAGACCCCACCAGATATCCATCTTCAAGTGATTTTGTGACGAGTTTTTGGGAGATCAGGTAGATGACGGCGAACCCATGCCCGATAATACTATCCAGTTCTTTTTCCAATCGTTTTTCGACAAGCTCTGGAAGTGAATCACCATAGATGCTTTTCGCCTTATTGTAGGACATCTCCCTGATTTCCTGATCAGCTCCTTCGATATTCGGCGTGAAGAGATCCTCTTTTACTGGAGTAACTTCACCGATCTGATCGGCAACCTTGTGCGTGTTAGTAACGACAAGTTCCTTTGCTTTATCTTTTCCGAGAAAAGAAAGCTCCTCAATCATTTCATTTGTTGTCTTGAAATGGACTTTCGGCAGCGTCTGACGATTCAAAGGGTTCCCATTTTGGGAAGAAATAAGGATTTGTCTGTATTGGCGCTCGTGCTCTTCAACATAGTGTGTATTCCCCGTAGCGACTACAGTTTTGCCTAACCGCTCTCCCATCGCTACCAATCGTTTTAGAATGTCATAAATTTGAGCTTCGTTTTGGACAAGATCTTTTTCTATCAAGTGATAATAATTGCCTGGTGGTTGAATTTCTATATAATCATAGAATTCAGCCACTTTTTCGGCTTCTTCTTCTGATTTTTGCATCATTGTTTCAAATACTTCACCTTTATCGCACCCAGAGCCGATCAAAATCCCTTCTCTCAGCTTACTTAACCTTGAACGAGGGATTCTTGGCACACGATAAAAGTAATTCACATGGGACTCAGATACCAATTTATACATATTTTTCAGCCCTGCACTACTGGTTGCTAATAATGTACAGTGTGAAGGACGAGAACGCTGATAGGCTTTACCTTCTCCCATGTAATCATTAAGATTTTTATGATTAGTAATCCCACGCTCAATAGCCTTTTTCAACAATTTCCATAATAAATAACCTGTTGCCTCTGCATCATAAATCGCCCGGTGGTGCTGAGTCAGTTCAATATCGAACTTTTTACACAGAGTATTCAAGCGGTGATTCTTAAGCTCTGGAACAAGAAGGCGAGCAAGTTCCAGTGTATCGATTACCGGATTGGCAGCTTTCCCATAGTCTATCAATTTAAACCCAGCGTTCAAGAACCCCATATCGAAACTAGCGTTATGGGCTACGAGAATATCGTTTTCCATCCACTTATGAAAATCTTTTAAAACTTCTTCGATTTCTGGAGCGTCTTTTACCATGTCATCGGTAATCCCTGTAAGATCGATCGTTGTTTGTGATAATGGCTGGTGAGGATTTGCAAAGGATTCAAAACGGTCAATAATCTCTCCGCCCTTCACCTTTACAGCCGCCAACTCAATAATCTTGTCGTAAACAGCTGATAAACCTGTAGTTTCCACGTCAAAGACAACATAAACGTCATCTTCCAATACACGGTCCTGTTCTTCATAGGCAATCGGAACACCATCATCGACTAAGTTGGCCTCTAATCCATAAATGACTTTTATGCCATTCTTCTCCCCCGCAGAGTGAGCTTCGGGATAAGCTTGTGCTACAGCATGATCAGTAATTGCAATGGCTTGGTGTCCCCAATCAGCTGCTTTGCTGATCAGTCTTGAGGCAGATACAGGCGCGTCCATCTGGCTCATCGTTGTATGAGCATGCAGCTCGATTCTTTTTTCTCCTTCTGGTGCATCATCCATTCGAAGCTTCGGCTTGATTTCGTTAATGTCATTCGCCATCATCGTAAGCTCATTCGTGAAGTTATCCGTTTGAATACCACCTCGCGCTTTAATCCACATACCTTTTTTCACATGCTTAAACATTTCTGCATGATCATCTCCGCGAGAAAACATTTTAATAGAGAAAGAATCTGTATAGTCTGTTACTTTTAAAAGCAACAAGTTTCTGCCTGATCTTAGTTCTTTCACTTCTACATCAAAAATGTATCCTTGGACGACTTTTCGGCGTTCTTCCTCTTCAATCGTTTCCATCGGTTCAGGATCCTCTTGAATTTTATAACCAATTTCAAGCGGTCCTTTCGGTTTGTCGTCTTCTTCTTTTTTAGCTCTTTCCTCTTGTTGTTTTACAGCTTGCTGAACAAGAACCTTATCTTCTTTTTGTCTTTCTTCCTGGAATTTTTTAATCTGTTCCTGCTCTTCTTTCACCTGAGTGGAAAGCATGAACGCTGGTAATCCTACTTGAGCACAAAAGTGATGAAGAGGTTCTTCTAATTTTTTCTTAACAGCATGACTCTCCGCTAAATTACGGCAAGTTAACATAATCTTATTTCCGTTAACTTCTGGTTTTTGCTCCATAAGAAGATCTTTATAGCTTGGAGTCAAGTTCGTCATCGTTTTAATAAAACCTTGCCAATACTCCTCTACTTCTTCAGGAGTCAATGCTTTATTACTTGTTTCAATCGTCCAGTTCACTTCGGCAATGGACCGAAATGTGGACGTAAGCTTTGCTGTAAACAACTCATACACAGACGGCGGCAATGGCTTTGGGAATAGAAAATGAAAATGCCATTGTTTCTTTTCTTTGAAAACAGTTAATTTCTGCATGCTGCTGTCTTTAAAATGAGGTTCAATCAGATCATGGGGGAACTGGATTTGTTCCAACAAATAATGCATTTTTTCCTGATTGCTTACACCCAATGTGATTCCTCCTCTTGTTATCTAAATCATCTGCTCATGAATATACCCTTGCCTATTTTCATTATAGCAAGGGTATTTCATCTATGGTTCAAAAATTAGGCTTGGTACCAATTCTTCACGTAGTCTACAATGGCTGCGTGATCCTTATCTTCCTGTTCGCCTGAAGAACGTTCTTTTACCTCGACGATACCTTCAGATGCTCGCTTACCTACTGTAATGCGTAATGGAACACCAAACAAATCACTGTCGGCGAATTTTACGCCAGCTCGTTCTTTCCGGTCATCATACAATACATCAATCCCAGCAGCTTGCAGCGTTTCATATAATCGATCTGCTAACTCTTTCTGCTCTTCTTTTTTCGGGTTAAGAGAAAGAAGGTGAACTTGGAAAGGGGCTATGTTCGCAGGCCATGTGATCCCTCGATCATCATGATACTGCTCCACGATAGCTGCCAATGTTCTGGAAACTCCGATACCGTAAGATCCCATGATCATCGTCTTCGCTTTTCCTTGGTCGTTCAAGAAAGTGGCATTCATTTTTTCGGAATAAAATTCTCCTAACTTGAACACATGTCCAACTTCAATCCCTCTTGCGAATACGATGGAACCTTCACCATCTGGTGACGGATCCCCTTCTTGGATAAAGCGCAAGTCAGCGTATTGCTTCACATCAAAATCTCTACCAGGTGTGGCGTTAGTATAGTGATATCCTTCTTCGTTTGCACCACAGGAAACATTGACTAATGCTTCAACGGCAAGGTCTGCTACAACATCGACCACATCGGTAACGTTGACCGGGCCAAGTGAACCAAACCCTGCTCCAATCAAACGCCTAGTATCCTCTTCACTAGCTAACTCAACAATACCTGCATCATATAAATTCTTCAATTTTACATCGTTAACTTCATGGTCTCCACGAGTTATAACCATAACAAACTGTTCATCAACCTTAAAGAGAATGGATTTAAGGCCTTTATGGAGTTCATGACCTAAGTAATCAGCCACATCTTTCATCGTCTTCTGATCAGGCGTCGCTACTTTTTCCATTTCTTTAGGCTCTTCTGTTGATTTTTCATAATCTCCTACAACAGGAGCCATTTCAATATTAGCTGCGTAGCGAGAGGTATCAGAATATGCGATCACATCCTCACCTACTTCAGAAAGAACCATAAATTCATGTGTATCTTTACCACCCATAGCTCCTGAATCAGCAATAACAGCTCGGAAATTCAATCCGCAGCGGCGGAAAACATTAGAATAAGCATCGAACATTTTTTGATAGGTTTCATCAAGACTTTCGTAAGACTCATTGAAAGAATAAGCATCTTTCATTAAAAACTCACGTCCTCTTAATAAACCAAAACGGGGTCTTGCTTCATCACGGAATTTGTTTTGAATTTGGAAGACCGTTAACGGAAGCTGCTTATAACTTTTCACTTCATTACGAACAAGGCTTGTGATGACCTCTTCATGAGTGGCTCCCAAGGCGAATTCACGTTGATGACGGTCATTAATCCGCATCAACTCTGAGCCGAAGGTCGTCCAGCGCCCTGTTTCCTTCCACAATTCCGATGGCTCTAGTGCAGGCATGATCATTTCGTGAGCACCGATCTTCTCCATTTCTTCACGAACGATATTTTCCACTTTACTTAAGACTCTACGACCGATAGGAAGAAAACTGTAAATGCCAGAAGCAATTTGGCGTATGTAACCAGCACGAACGAGGAGCTGGTGACTTTTTATTTCTGCATCAGCAGGATTCTCTTTCAGCGTAGGAATTAACATTTGACTTTGTTTCATATACAAGCACCTCAGTTCATTCAATATTTAATAAAACAAGCCGGAAGCCTAGGGAGAGCTGTTGTCTCAATCGGCTTCCAGCCCAATCTTTTACAAGAATAGTCGTTGGATATCGTTCCATGTAACAACTAGCATCAATAACATGAGTAATGCAAATCCAATAAAGTGGACGATCCCTTCTTTTTGAGGATCGATCGGCTTCCCGCGAACTCCTTCAAGTCCGACGAACAATAATCGGCCACCATCAAGAGCTGGCAATGGAAGTAAGTTGACAATTCCTAAGTTGATACTAAGGATTGCCGTCCACATCATAAAGTTTGTAAATCCGGTTTGAACCACTTGATCAGTTGCATCATAAATCCCGACAGGACCTGAGAGCATATCTAGTGAAAATTGTCCGGTGACAAGCTTACCTAAATTCGTAAGAATCAATGCAGACCATTCATACGTCTGAGTAAAACCGAACGTCAATTTTTTGACGAAAGAATCCTCAAATGCTCGAGCAACACCGACCTGTCCTATGGTTCGATCACGGTCCTCTATAGAGGCAGGAGTCACTTGGATTTGCTCCGTTTGACCATTACGTTCAACCGTCAATGTAATTTCTTTATCCGGATGATCCTGAACAATCATTGTGAATTCTTCCCAAGAACTGACCGATTCACCATCAATCGCTACTACTTCATCCCCTGCCATCAGACCAGATTTTTCAGCGGGGGAATTTTCTTGGATTTCACCTAATTTCGCTTCATCAGCGGGCACCCCCTGAATAAAGCCGAGGATCATAAATAACACGATAGCTAATACGAAATTCATCAAAGGTCCTGCAAACAACTGCATGGCACGCTGAGGAACAGACTTCGAAGCAAACTGCCGATCGTAAGGAG
>NZ_JRNX01000020.1 GCF_000786645.1 Halobacillus sp. BBL2006 | reverse complement strand
CGAACTTGAAGAACATTTTCCGCTAGTGGTTTGGCAGACAGGAAGCGGTACACAATCCAATATGAACGTAAATGAAGTGATCGCGTTTGTAGGGAACGAATGGTTAAAAGAAAAAAACAGTGACACTCGTCTGCATCCAAATGACGACGTCAATAAATCTCAAAGCTCCAACGATACTTATCCGACAGCGATGCATATCGCATCTGTGCGGAAAATTGAGGATGTGGTTATGCCGGCATTGACTCAATTGAAAGATACATTAAAAGAAAAAATGGAAGCGTTTAACGAAATCGTCAAAATTGGACGTACTCACTTGCAGGATGCGACTCCACTTACATTGGGTCAGGAAATCAGTGGCTGGCACCGCATGCTTGAGAAAACGGAAGGTATGCTTTCTGAAAGCGTGAGATACGCAAAAGAGCTGGCTATTGGAGGAACAGCTGTGGGCACAGGCTTAAATGCTCATGAGGATTTTTCTGAGCAAGTGGTTGCTAAAATCAACGAAGTAACAGGAAAGAACTTCATTTCTGCACCGAATAAGTTTCATGCGCTCACGTCCCATGATGAGCTTGTTCATATTCATGGCGCATTGAAAGCTTTAGCGGCCGATGTAATGAAAATCGCTAACGATGTGCGCTGGTTAGCAAGTGGACCACGCTGTGGCATTGGTGAAATCACAATTCCTGCAAATGAGCCGGGAAGTTCGATCATGCCAGGTAAAGTAAATCCTACCCAAAGTGAAGCCGTAACGATGGTTGCAGCTCAAGTAATGGGAAATGATGCCACAATTGGTTTCGCTGCCAGTCAAGGTAACTTTGAGCTTAATGTTTTTAAACCGGTCATCGCCTATAATTTCTTACAATCTGCACAGCTTCTTGCTGACAGCATGGTCTCTTTTGACGAGCGTTGTGTTCGTGGACTTGAGCCAAATCATGAGCAAATTGAAAAATACTTGCGTGATTCCCTCATGCTTGTGACCGCATTGAACCCTCATATTGGTTATGAAAATGCTGCGAAAATCGCTAAGACAGCTTTTGAAAAAGATCAACAGTTGAAAGAAACAGCAGTCGAAATGGGAATTTTGACAGAAGAACAATTCGACGAATATGTGAAGCCTGAAGAGATGACAAAACCGAACGCGAAGTAATTCGTTAGCCATGGATCCCCTCCAGGATGGCTCCAATAATTACCAAAAAAATTTTTGACATAAAAATGTCATAAGCGAGTCATACTACGATTACAAGACAGGAGGTGAGAAACATGGCTAACAACAACAGTTCAAATGAGTTGGTTGTACCTGGTGTTCAACAAGCTCTTGACCAAATGAAATATGAAATCGCACAAGAATTCGGCGTACAGCTTGGTCCAGATTCTACATCTCGTGCTAACGGTTCAGTAGGTGGAGAAATCACTAAGCGTCTTGTACAAATGGCTGAACAACAGTTCGGTGGACAACAACAACGCTAAATAATTTGAAGGAGGAGAAAGGGTGCGCCCTTTCTCCTTATTTTTTTGAAAAGAGTGTGTGTTTTATGCAAGAGTGCGGTATTTGCAATGGATGGGGAGAAAGTGAGCGCCCCTGTCCCAGGTGTGACGGGACCATGCATGATCAAGGAAGAATTACGGATTTCCTTGATGACTATAGCCCTTACCTGGAGCTAAAATGGACGGATCTTGTCGATGGGGATCTTGATTCTTCCCGTACTGGTGAATGTGTCCACTTGTTCATTTGTGAAGATTGTGGCTTGAATGACATCCAGACAGCATAAGAAAAGCGCAGCCGGAATGCTGCGCTTTTTTACATATATAGTAGGGGATTAATGAATTCGTTCTTCAGAATCTTTATCAAAGAAGTGGACTTTGTTCATATCAATCGCTAATTCGATTTCTTCTCCACCTTTGATATCTGAACGGGAGTCTACTCGAGCGATGAATTCTTGTTCACCGAGCTTAGAATATAAGTAAGATTCGGATCCCATAAGCTCCGCCACTTCGATGTGTGCTGTAATTTTCTTATCTTGGTTCGCATCGATAAATACAGGCTCATCATGCATATCTTCAGGACGTACCCCGAGAATAACATCCTTACCAATGTAACTTTGTTCACGCAACGGCTTCATTTTACCTTCAGGGACAGCAAGCTTAACGTTGCCAAGTTCAATGTGCCCTTCGCCCAGTTTTCCGTGCAGGAAGTTCATCGCCGGTGATCCAATAAACCCACCAACAAAGACGTTTTCAGGCTTGTCATATACCTCTTTCGGTGCACCTACCTGTTGAATAAGACCGTCTTTCATAACAACAAGGCGCGTCGCCATTGTCATGGCTTCCGTTTGGTCGTGAGTTACGTAAATGGTAGTCGTCTGCAGGCGTTGGTGAAGCTTTTGAATTTCCGCACGCATTTGAACACGAAGTTTCGCATCCAAGTTGGAGAGCGGCTCATCCATTAAGAAGACTTTAGCATCACGTACGATGGCACGTCCAAGGGCAACACGTTGACGCTGACCACCTGATAATGCTTTCGGTTTACGATCAAGTAAAGCTTCAAGACCAAGGATGTTTGCGGCATTTTTCACTCGACGGTCAATTTCACTTTTATCCATTTTACGAAGTTTAAGACCAAAAGCCATATTGTCATACACATTCATGTGAGGATAAAGCGCGTAGTTCTGGAATACCATCGCGATGTCACGATCTTTCGGTGCCACATCATTCATGCGTTTGTCGTCAATCATGAAGTCACCGCTCGTGATTTCTTCAAGACCTGCAATCATTCGAAGTGTCGTGGATTTACCACAGCCGGAAGGACCAACAAATACGATGAATTCTTTATCTTGAATGTGCAAGTTGAAATCGTCCACCGCTTTAACTTTCTTATCGTATACTTTATCAATGCTTTTCATTTGAATTTCTGCCATTAGGAAAACCTCCTATGTAATTTTGAAATCGTTTTCTTTCTTGTGAATTCAGTGTATCGAAGTTGTAGAAAGCGGTAAATGGACAAAGTGCACAAAGATATGAAAGCGCTATTGTGCACTTTGTCATTTCATGATGAAAAAGGAGTTAAGGAATAATAGTTTCTAAATGAATAAAGCCGTCTCTTCAAAGGAGACGGCTTGTAAACTTATTCATAATCCAACATCAGTAAAGCGAGATATGTGGGGACTGCATAGGCGAACTGTTTTACATCAATCCCAGTCTTTTCGATGAATTTATCAACCCTGTATTGTAAGCTGTTGCGGTGCATATACAGCTGCTTTGCAGTCAAGGAAGCATTGGCTCCCGTTTCTAAAAACACTCTGATCGTATGTAGAAGATCCTCATCAGCCTGCACGTCTTGAAAAATGGAGCGATAGAGGTGCTCCCAATGAGCAGGAGGCAAAGCATCTATATATAGATAAGGTAGAAGGTCCTTATATGTCGTAACAGAAGAGATCCGATATCGATCCGATATAGAGTGACAGTGTGAAGCCCAAGAAAAAATTGCCGGAGCCTTCGAAATGTTTTCAGAGAACTCACTGATATAAAAACGAATCTTCATGTAAAAATCACTCATCAATACATCAATGATTTCACTAAAAGAAATCACTTCCTGATTTTTCGTCATAATTTCTTCAATGATAAAACCTGATTGATCCGTCTCCCAAAATAGAGGCATCGCTCGTGGGAAGAGAGCCTGGAACGCTTCCTGGAACGTTTCTTTGTTCGCGGGTTTTTCAGAAATAGAGAAAAAAACAAAGCGATAGCTCATAGGCCATTCTACAGTTAGTTGAGTATTCCGCCCTTGCAATAAATCCATCCATGATTTCTCACGCTCGTTTTCGGTTGGAAGGTGTATAGGATAAGGGGTTAAAAACAAAGATAATAGTTGAGAATCCCGGTCTGTAAACTCTTCTTTTTTTATTCCGATTGTATCCAATTCAGGGGTTTGAAACCATTCATAATCAAAGGGATGGTCAATGTCATCAGGTTTTGATAAGATCAACGAGGGGTAAATAGATTGTAATTGATTTATTATAGTCATTGCTATCTTCCTTTTTAACGATATATTTACTATTATAGTATTACATATTCAGGTTTCCGCAAGCTAGCCTCTTCCTAGTAGTGGAGACAGCGTGGGTAAACATATAAAAGGGGTGCGTTTATCATGGATCAAGTGAAACAACAGAGTTATTATGGACAGGAAACCAAGAACCGTCTGAAACGAATAGAAGGTCAGGTTCGAGGCGTTCTTAAGATGATGGAAGATGAGAAAAACTGTAAAGATGTCATTACACAGCTTTCTGCTGCTAGGACGGCAATGGATAGAGCGATCGGATATATTGTGGCAAAGAATTTAGAGACGTGCATCCGTGACGCGCATGATGAAGGGGAATCAGCTGAAGAGCTGATTAACGAAGCTGTCCAGATGATTGTTAAAAGCCGTTAAATAGAAGGACGATGATGCGTCAATAGCATCATCGTCTTTTTTTATGAGGAGAAGGCTTGTTCATTGAAAGTATGGCATTCATCGGTTTGAGCGATTTTCAGCTTGCTCTTGTTCAGGAATCTCATGAGCTTCACCGATTTGTTCTCGCCCGTACACTGGAAGTACAGTGCCTCCGGCCATACCTTCATTAATCATACGGTCCACATCCAACTCGTATCGATCCTTACCTTCTGGTGCACGCTTTCTTTCATCTTGTATCATGTTCGTCACCTCCTCCTTTATAGGGTGTCCGCTTTATCGAGATCCATGAAATTGAGGTAAGATTATATATACTTGGCATAAAGTTGTCCCTCTCAATCATAGGTATGAAATAGAGGAGGGGACTGTATGCAAAATCAACCTAACCAATTTATCTCTATGCTTGAGTCCGCGATAGAAGATGAGTGGAATGCCAACGATTTTTATAAACGCCTGGGTGAAGACACGAGCAATCGGATGTTCAAGGACTATATTAAGCACGCAGAGGAAGATGAATTGAAGCATTATAAGTTATTTCAGCATTTACACTATCAACTGACAGGGCAGTACCATCAATTCAAACCTAAAAAAATTACGTATCAATCCTTTGAAGACGGAGTTAAAAAGGCGCAAAAAGGGGAATTTGAAGCTTTCGAAATGTATCGGGATATGCTATTTATGATCCCGAACCAAATGGCTTATCAACCGCTGTTCATTGCTATGACAGACGAAATGGAACACGCCACTCGTTTCGGAACGATATTAGGTCGATTGAAATAATTCTAATTCAGGTCTATCTCAGGCCTGTTTTTTTATGCTCTCGTTGGCACATTGAAAATAATTCGATTATACTTGGTACAGCATAATAGAAAGAGGTTGTACCATGAATCCAGTGATACTTGTAGTCTTAATGATCATTATCGGTGCACTGATCGGCGGAATTACGAATTCTTTAGCTATTAAGATGCTTTTCCGACCTTATCGTGCGATTTATATAGGGAAGTATCGACTTCCGTTTACCCCCGGGCTTATCCCGAAACGCCAGCAAGAACTTGCCCGTCAACTGGGGAGAATGGTTGTTGAGCATTTACTGACACCGGAAGGCTTGAGAAGAAAATTAGAGGCTCCAGTTTTTCAAGAACAAGTAACTGCCTGGGCGCAAAACGAAGTAGAGAATTGGCTGGCTCACCCTGCCACGATCCAGGACTTGGCTCAAACCTTAGACTATGATTTGTCTGTGCGAAGCCTTGAAGGAACCATTTCTGAATGGATTGAGGAGCGTTATCACACCCTCATGATGGATTACCGTGAAGTTCCGTTAGAAGATCTCTTGTCGGAAGAATGGAGACAAAAAGCGGAACAGGGGGCAGACCAACTTGCTGATCATATTCAAGAGAGTATTAAGCGTTACTTTCAGAGCACTGAAGGTAAACGAAAAGTTACAGCGCTTATAGAAAACTACTTGGATAATCAAGGGTTCCTCGGAAACATGATCTCTTCTTTCATGGGGCCAGATGGCCTTACGGAGCGGATTTATCCCTCCATCACAAAATACATTTCTGATGACGAAATGAATATTTGGTTACGCGGCATGCTTCAATCAGAGCTGAAGCAGCTCATGCAGCATCGAGTCAGCTATTTTGAAGATAAGATTGGGCGTCACACCATTGGAAAAGTGTTGGGACAAGCTGTCGCAAAAGCCTTGCCGGTTGAGAAGTTGTTGACGAAATCAGTTGCTGAGTGGACTCAGCCCCATCGAGAAAAGATAATTCATAATGTCGTGCCCCGCCTTATTACAAAAATGACGGCACTTTTATCATCTAGAATGGAACGGATGATGGAAACGATGCATTTAGCAGAGATTGTCCAAGAAGAAGTTGAAGCTTTTCAAGTCCAGCGCTTAGAGGAAATGGTGCTAGGAATTTCGCGTCGAGAGTTCAAAATGATTACGTATTTAGGAGCGTTACTTGGAGGAATGATCGGTATGCTCCAAGGGATAATTGTGCTATTTTTCGGATAATATTCGATTCCTATACAGGACCTCTGTAGTTTGTTATAGTGGGGGAGGAGTCACAGAACGAAACTTTTAGGAGGTTCTTATTTTTATGGCAAATCTATATGATCACGCGTATGACTTAGAAAAAGCGATTCGAAATAGCGAAGAATTCACAGGCTTGAAAGAAGCTTATGAAGCAGTAATGAATGATGAAGCTGCTAAAAAAATGTTCGACGATTTCCGTCAGACTCAAATGACACTTCAGCAAAAGCAAATGCAAGGTGAAGAGATTTCTGAAGAAGAAGTCGAGCAAGCGCGTAAAGTCGTTGAACTTGTTCAACAACATCCTCAAATTTCCAAGCTTATGGAAGAAGAGCAGCGTTTGAACACAGTGATTAACGACATTAGCCGTATCATCACGAAGCCACTTGAAGAGCTTTACGGCAACCCAGAAAATCCAGAGCAATAATTAAAAGCGGAAGCGACCGTTTAAAAAGCCACCTCTCAGCAGGTGGCTTTTTTATTGCGAACTTATATTTTAACTACCGCTAATCCTTGTTATATATATTTCTTGTTCCATTAAAGCTCCCTATTCTGGAAGACTCAGTTTCGAGACTTTTTCATGTTTCCGTTGCC
>NZ_JRNX01000002.1 GCF_000786645.1 Halobacillus sp. BBL2006 | reverse complement strand
TTTTTGTTCATTTTATCCAGGTCAATGTTAACCGTCTGGATGGTACAGTTTAATTTTCTAATAAAGAATTAGAAACAAACAGAATTTTTAAAGTTTACCGTCCAGACGGTTTATTTCAAACTTTCAATTGGTTGAAAATTGAAAATATACAGTCTTATTGATAGGATAAACAGTGTATCGCAAACCTACTAGTCATGGAGGGCGTTCAAATGCCTAGAGAATCGAAACGAGATAAGATACTAAATGCAGCTGCTGATATTGTTTTAAACCATGGAACCGAAGCCCTTACCCTTGATGCCGTGGCCAATCTTGCAGAAGTAAGCAAGGGAGGGTTGTTGTACCACTTTTCTACCAAAGAAGCCCTGATTACAGGTCTTGTGCAGCGGATGGACCGTAACCAGCGTCAAAAGGTTGAGGATACTACCTTATCCGATAAAACACAAATTGGAAAATGGTCAAGATCCTATATCCAAACGATGTACAATCAAAGTCTTGAAAATAAAAGGCTCACTGCCGGTATGCTTGCTGCTCAAGCTTTTGATCCCCAATTATTGAAGCCACTGCAGGAAACACATCAAAATTTCCAAAACCTAATTCAAAACGATGGAATTGATGAAGTCCAAGCAATGATTTTAAAACTAGCGATCGACGGTCTGTGGCTATCTGAAACATTCGGTCTTGGGAACATAGATGTAGACTTGAAGAAACGGGTAATGACCACTCTTTTACAACAATCTAAGAAAAAGAAATAAAATCAGAGGA
>NZ_JRNX01000199.1 GCF_000786645.1 Halobacillus sp. BBL2006 | reverse complement strand
CTTGTTAAAGTCTCTTTTCAAATTAAAATCGGCAATTTGATTGATTCAAATATCATGCAGCTGCTGCCTATCGGTTTTGCTAAAGAGCTTGTAGAACAGCTGATGAATCCGGCAGATGACTACCAGGGGCCGAGTACTGAACCTGTTTCCAATCAAGATAAAGAAAAACGTGTTCAAGAACCACAACAGCCAGAACAAGAAACGGGGCAGCAACAAACCGAACAAGAACAATATAAAAAGCACCCTGGACCCAAAGCATCAACCCCACAGTACGTAGGAGGGCCACAAGGGCAGGGAATGGATCAGGCAGACGTTCAATCCGCTCAATTCCAGCAATTTGATTCCGTACATTTATCCAACACTGAGCAAAAAAACCTGGATATGCTGATGGATATTCCTCTAAAAGTATCGGTTGAGCTTGGGAGAACAAAGCGGACGATCAAAGAAATTTTAGAAATATCAGCTGGGTCTGTAGTAGAGCTTGATAAATTAGCCGGAGAGCCTGTAGACATTCATGTTAATGAAAAATTGATGGCCAAAGGGGAAGTCGTCGTCATTGATGAAAATTTCGGTGTGCGAGTGACGGATATTTTAAGTCCAAAAGATCGACTTAGCAAATTACGTTAGAGGAGGAAGAAATATGGGAGAAAGAATTTTAATTGTTGATGATGCAGCATTTATGAGAATGATGGTGAAAGATATTTTAACAAAGAATGGTTATGAAGTGGTTGCAGAAGCAGAAGATGGTAAAAAAGCTGTGGAACTTTACCAGGAGCATAAACCAGATCTAGTAACGATGGACATCACTATGCCGGAAATGGATGGAATAACAGCTTTAAAAGAAATTAAGGAGCATGATCCTGGCGCAAAGGTCATCATGTGTTCCGCGATGGGACAGCAGGCGATGGTCGTTGATGCCATTCAGGCAGGAGCGAAAGATTTTATCGTTAAACCATTCCAGGCAGATCGCGTTATCGAAGCGATTCAAAAAGCACTAAGTTAAAGTAGGGATTTTATGATTCGTGCAACTAGAATAACAGCTCTGGCTGTTACACTGCTGAGTTTGTTTTTATGGAGCTCTCAAACAGTAACGTTGGCAAGTCCATCCGCAACCGAATGCTTTAAGAACCCAGAACTCCAGGGATGTCCCACTCCTGACTCTGAAAGTGATTCCTTAGGATCTCCTGTAGATCCTGAGAATGAAGATGCTGTTGAATCTACTCCGTCTCTTTTGTGGAATATCATCAAGCTTATCTTCGCCTTGTTTTTTATTCTGGCTTTAATTTATGGACTCTTAAAGTTTTTTAACAATCGAAATATAGTCTTCAGTAAAAATCGAACGATGGAGAATTTAGGGGGCATGAACTTAGCTCCTAACCGATCGATTCAAGCTGTCCGCGTTGGAAAACAAGTATTTATCCTCGGTGTTGGAGAATCTATCGAACTAATAACGGAGGTTACCGATAGGGAGACTAAAGATGCTCTCGTAAAGCAAGAGGATCAGCAAGGCATGGACACAGCATTTGGGTTTGAGAAGTGGATAGATAAATTTAAAAAAACAAAGAACAGCTCAACTCCACCTTCAAATGTCCAATTTCAGCAATTGTTTGAAACTCAATTGAAGGATATGAAAAATAAGCGACAACGGTTAACGAAGCAACAGGAGGATCGAGGCGATGAATGAATTTATAGATATTTTTTCAAGTTCGGATCCTGAAAGTGTTGCTACATCGGTAAAGCTTTTGCTGCTGCTTACTGTCCTTTCTTTGGCACCAGGCATATTGATCTTGATGACAAGCTTTACCCGGATACTTATCGTTCTCTCTTTCGTGAGGACCTCCCTTGCCACTCAACAAATGCCACCGAATCAAGTGTTGATTGGAATTGCATTATTTTTAACATTCTTTATTATGGCACCTACCTTTCAAGAGGTGAATGAACAAGCTTTGACCCCTCTGTTCAATGAAGAAATTACTTTGGATCAAGCTTATGAAGAGGCCAGTGTTCCAATGAAAGAATTTATGGGGAAGCATACAAGGCAAAAGGACCTAGCATTGTTTATGAATTATTCGGAGATGGAGCGTCCTGAAACGATACAGGATGTTCCAATAACAACCCTGGTGCCTGCATTTGCCATCAGCGAGCTGAAAACAGCTTTCCAAATGGGTTTTATGATTTTTGTTCCTTTTTTAGTCATTGACATGGCTGTTGCTAGTGTCCTGATGTCGATGGGGATGATGATGCTTCCGCCAGTGATGATTTCATTGCCGTTCAAAATCTTATTATTCGTCCTCGTCGATGGATGGTATTTAATTACAAAATCCTTACTGGAAGGGTTTTAGGATAGGAGGATTGACAAATGACAAGTAACATGGTCATTTCTTTTGCCAAAGAAGGGATTTATACTGTACTGCTTGTGTCTGGTCCACTGCTGATTTTAGCCTTGGCTGTTGGCTTACTCGTCAGTATTTTTCAAGCGACCACTCAAATTCAAGAACAGACCCTTGCCTTCATTCCTAAAATCGTTGCTGTCATGATCGGATTGATATTCTTTGGGCCTTGGATGCTAACTACTATGGTGGAATTCGCTGCAAATATTTTTAGCAACTTGAACGTGTTGGTAGGGTAACGGATGCTTGAATCTATTAATATAGCAAATATCCCAGCATTTTTGCTGATATTCATCCGTGTGACAGCTTTTTTTGCTACGTTACCTATTTTTTCATACCGGAATGTACCCACCCGTCATAAAGTAGCATTTAGCTTTTTTTTGGCGTTATTAATGTATTTCACGGTTGAAATCCCCGCACTTACAGTCGACGCAGAATACTTTCTGCTAATTTTCAAGGAAGCGGCTGTCGGAATCGCCGTTGGTCTTATCGCCTACATTGTGCTAGCTGCGATTCAGATTGCAGGTGGATTTATCGATTTCCAAATGGGATTTGCGATCGCCAATGTGATTGACCCCCAAACAGGAGCACAAAGCCCTTTAATTGGACAATACTTATACATCATCACGTTGCTCTTCATTTTAGCTGTGAACGGTCATCATTTGATGATTGATGGGGTTTTCTATAGTTATGAACTGATTGCGATCGATCAATTGCTTCCCCTTCAAGATCAATCCTGGATCCAGTATATTATTGAAACGTTCAATCAGATGTTCGTCATCGCTTTTCTTATGGCTGTTCCGATCGTAGGCTGTTTGTTTTTAGTCGATATCGCGTTAGGGATTATTGCCCGGACCGTTCCCCAGCTCAATGTGTTCGTTGTTGGGTTGCCGTTGAAAATTTTTATTGCCCTGTCTGTACTAGTGATTGCCATGACTTTTTACGTCATGCTTATAAAGAATTTATTTGAAACCATGTTGACGACTATGCGGGGGTTAATGCAAGTGTTCGGAGGATGAACAACCATGCTATATCTAAGATTGGATCTGCAGTATTTTGCAGCAGATGAAAAAACAGAAAAAGCAACACCGAAGAAAAGACAGGACACAAGGAAAAAGGGGCAAGTGCCAAAGAGTCAGGATGTCAATACAGGCTTTTTATTGCTGCTTGTATTTGGGACCCTGTATCTTTTAGGCGGACCGATGAAAAACGTAATGACTGGAATGTATGAGCATGCTTTCCAGGAATACATCCATTGGGAAGTAACAGAAAATCATGTTCACATGGTGTTTTCTGAAATGACGTGGGAAATCAGCAAAGTGATTGCTCCGGTTATGGGTGTTGCCATTGTTGCAGGAGTCGCTTCAAACCTGCTTCAAGTAGGAATCATGTTTACTGCAGAGCCATTAAAAATGGACTTGAAAAAGATTGATCCCATTCAAGGCGCAAAAAAAATATTTTCTGCAAGAGCTCTCGTCGAGTTAGTAAAATCCCTTCTGAAGATTTCAATGGTAGGTGCTATAACATTTGCTATTATCTGGGTCAACAAAAATGACATGATGATGATGTCTCAGAAATCATTAGAAGGAGCGCTGGACTTTTTCGGAACAACAACCATTCTAATGGGGCTCGCTTCTGCATTAGCCCTACTCATTTTATCGGTTCTGGATTATACATATCAAAGGTACGATCATGAAAAAAACATTCGAATGTCAAAAAAAGATATTAAAGATGAACATAAAAATATTGAAGGGGATCCGCAAATCAAGGCAAAGATCAAAGAAAAGCAGCGCCAGATGTCAGCTTCTCGTATGATGAGTGAAGTTCCTGATGCTGATGTCGTCATCACAAACCCTACTCACTATGCCATTGCTGTCAAATATGACGAAAATAAATTTGATGCTCCTTATGTTGTTGCTAAAGGTGTTGATTTTGTAGCCCAGAAAATAAAAGAGGTAGCCAAAGCCAACAATGTCATCACAGTTGAAAATCGACCTTTAGCAAGAGCATTGTATCAACAATCCGAGCTCGATCGACCGATTGATGAAGATTATTATAAAGCTGTCGCCGAAATACTGGCGTATGTTTATCAATTAGAGAAAAAAATGTAAGAGAGGAGTACTCCCGATGTCAGCAAGAGATCTATCCGTTTTACTAGGCGTGATCTTAATTATTATCATGCTAGTCATACCTTTACCAGGGTGGCTCCTTAGTTTCTTTATCCTGATTAATATTTCGTTAGCACTCATTGTTATTTTAGTATCTATGAATATGGATGAAGCTCTGCAATTCGCAGTCTTCCCTACATTATTGCTTTTGCTCACCTTATTTCGCCTAGGTCTCAATGTTTCTACAACGAGATCGATTCTATCAGAGGCCGAAGCCGGAGGCGTTATCGCAACATTTGGATCCTTCGTTATTGGAGGAAATCCGCTGGTTGGTTTTGTCGTTTTCGTTATCCTTGTCATTATTCAATTTCTAGTCATTACAAAAGGGGCGGAGCGGGTATCAGAGGTTGCTGCCAGGTTCACGCTTGATGCCATGCCTGGTAAACAGATGAGCATTGATGCTGACTTAAACGCAGGTATGATCAATGAGCACCAGGCAAAAGAACGTCGTGAAAAAATAGAGCATGAAGCTGACTTTTATGGGGCGATGGACGGGGCAAGTAAATTCGTAAAAGGAGATGCAATTGCTGGGATCATCATTGTACTGATTAATATTATCTTCGGTTTAATCATTGGGATGGTGCAAATGGGCATGTCATTCCCAGAGGCTATCGACACGTATATGCGTTTGACGGTCGGGGACGGGCTTGTCAGTCAAATCCCTGCTTTACTGATTTCAACAGCAACAGGAATTGTAGTCACTCGAGTAGCATCTCAAGGGAACCTCGGTTCAGATGTCACAAGTCAATTGTTACGCTACCCGAAGCTTCTCTACATTGCAGCAGGTACAATATTTTTATTAGGTTTAACACCGATTCCTTTCTTTCTTACAACACTGATTTCTTCAGTGCTAGCCTTCGGCGGATACTGGTTGACAAGAGAGAAACCTGAAACCAGTTTTGAAGAACCTGAAGAGATGGATGAGGCAGAAAGTGATCAAATGAAATCCCCCGAAAATGTCGTTAGCCTGATCAGCCTGGATCCGATTGAATTCGAATTCGGCTACTCGCTCATTCCGATTGCTGATACGAGTCAAGGTGGGGATTTATTAGACCGAATCGTCATGATTCGGAGGCAGCTGGCGATTGAACTGGGGATTGTCATTCCTGTCGTAAGAATCCGTGATAACATCCAGCTCGGACCCAATGAATATCGATTAAAAATCAAAGGAAACCAGGCGGCTCATGGTGAGCTTCTTTTGGACCACTATTTAGCTATGAGCCCAGGAGATGATGAGGACTCGATTGACGGCATAGACACGCGTGAGCCTGCTTTCGGGTTGCCAGCTAAATGGATATCTGATGATCAAAAAGACGAAGCCGAACTCTATGGCTACACAGTCGTAGATCCTCCATCCGTCGTTTCGACCCACATTAC
>NZ_JRNX01000198.1 GCF_000786645.1 Halobacillus sp. BBL2006 | reverse complement strand
AGAAGACCTTTCTTTTGATGAAGAGACTGAAATCAAGCACGAACATTCATCCAAATCTGAATAAGATCTTCGAAACGTCCAGGTCTATCTATGACTTGGACGTTTTTAGTACAGGATTTCAATTTTAGAGAGATGAACATGGTTAAATCAATCAATGATATGGAAATGTAGCAAAGAAAGTTATGCTTGTTTGGAGTATTTTCAGAAGAATACAGTATGCTCTGTAAAGCTTTTTTAAAGTAAATCCTGAGCGAAGAAATGAAAACAACACTATTGAGTATAATAACCATAATGACCGGGGGTGACTTGAAGGTTTTATAAAAAACCAAAAAATTTTAGCAATTTGCGTCATCCTTAGGGTTTAACAATATATTAATTGTTTCAACAGCGAATTAATGGTAAAGTCAAAAACGAAAGAGTTTCCCGAATATTGTAGAATATCCTGAGAATGATGATCCTATGATTTCATTACCATGCTTAGAGTAAACAATGTTATTCTATATAGGGAATATGATTATGCAAGATGTAACTAGGAGGTAGATTATGAGAATTATCGTAGCAGGAGGAGATGGTTTTTGCGGTTGGCCGACCGCATTGTACCTATCCAAGCAAGGACATGATGTAACCATCGTAGATAATTTAGCACGCAGAAAGATTGACGATGAGCTTCGTTCCAATTCTGTAACACCGATCGCTTCTCTTGAGGATCGCGTAGCCAAATGGAAAGAAGTCAGTGGTAAAGAAATCAAAACTTTCATCGGTGACTTGAATCATTATGATTTCCTAAGTGAAGTGTTCCGTCAAGTGGAACCAGAAGCATTTGTTCACTTTGCTGAGCAGCGTTCAGCTCCATATTCCATGATTGACCGTGAGCATGCTGTATATACTCAGACGAATAATGTTATGGGGAACCTAAACGTACTATATGCGATCAAAGAATTCGCACCAGAATGTCATCTCATCAAGTTAGGTACAATGGGCGAATATGGTACACCAAACATCGACATCGAAGAAGGATATATCGAGATTGAACATAAAGGGCGTAAAGACGTTCTTCCTTATCCAAAACAACCAGGTTCTTTCTATCACCTTTCAAAAGTGCATGATAGCCATAATATCATGTTTGCTTGTAAGATCTGGGGAATTCGTGCCACAGATTTGAACCAAGGGATCGTGTATGGTCTACATACCGAAGAAACAAAGCTGGATCCAATGCTTGCTAACCGTGTGGACTATGACGGTGTATTCGGTACAGCATTGAACCGTTTCATCAATCAAGCAGCGATTGGTCATGATATCACTGTTTATGGTACAGGTGGACAAACACGTGCGTTCTTGAATATTGAAGATACCGTGCGCTGTGTGGAAATTGCCGCTGAAAACCCTGCAGATAAAGGAGAATTCCGCGTATTCAACCAATTTACTGAATGGTTCTCCGTTCAAGAGCTGGCCGAACGTGTGCAAAACATCGCAAAAGAAGAAGGTCTTAATACGGAAGTTAAGAAGATCGAGAACCCACGTATTGAAAATGAAGACCATTACTATAATGCAGTTAACACGAAACTTCGTGATTTAGGCCTGGAGCCGCATCTACTGACGGATGATGTCATTCGTGATATTCTACGTACTGCTGTCGAGCATAAAGACCGTATTATCGTAGAAAACGTTTTGCCATCAATTACTTGGAAGTAAGGAGTTTTCCGCTTTGAAAATCGCCATTATTACAGAAACCTTCCTCCCATCAACAGATGGAGTCGTTACAAGGTTAAAAGAAGCAATTAAATATCTACGAGCTCAAGAGCATGAAGTAATCGTCATAGCTCCAGACCTTGGTGTGAAGGAGTATGAAGGGGCGATTGTTGAAGGGGTCAAAACGACTGTTCTGCCTTTTTATCGGTCTAAGGAATTTTCCATGCCGCAAAGAAAGGTAAAAGATTTATTAATTAAACATGATCCAGATTTGGTTCATGTTGTTAACCCGGCATTTGTAGGTGTTTCAGGAGTATATTATGCAAGCAAGCTTAACTACCCGTTGATCGCTTCTTATCATACTCATGTACCGAAATATATGGATTACTATCGCCTATATCCACTTAAACCTGCAGTCTGGTGGTACTTCCGTAAGCTTCATAACTTCGCAGATGTGAACTTGTGTACTTCAAATGCCATAAAGAATGAGCTTGATGCTAAAAACTTCCATAATGTAAGCGTATGGGACAGAGGAGTAGCGGTCGATCATTACCACCCACGTCACAAGAACGAGGAAATGAGAAACCGTTTATCTAACGGAAAACCTGAGAACAAACTTCTTGTTTTCGTCGGGCGTTTAGCAGCTGAAAAAGAAATCCACAAGATTAAGCCCTTATTAGATCAGAGGGATGATATTTCATTAGCAATCGTCGGTGATGGTCCTGTGAAAAATCAACTGGAAGAAACCTTCAGTGGTACCAACACGGTCTTTACTGGCCTTTTACACGGGGAAGAGCTCGCTCAAGCGTTTTCTTCTTCAGATGCACTAATCTTTCCATCTGTTACAGAAACATTAGGGCTCGTTATTTTGGAATCAATGGCCTCAGGTTTGCCAGTAATCGCTGCCAAAAGCGGGCCGACCATGGAACAGGTAGAGGACGGGAAGACCGGATTGCTTTTTGAAAATGAAAACACTGAGACTATGATCGAAGCGATTAATCGACTTGAAGATGAAGACTTGTACCAAACACTTTGTGCAAATGCACGCATAGAAGCAGAAAAGCATAGTTGGCAAAAACCTTCTGAACAAATCCTTGATTATTATCATGAAACTCTAAGAGTATTCCAAAAGAATCAAGCGAATTCTTCTAAGAAATCAAAGGTTAAGGTCACAGAGTAATCACTCTGTGACTTTTCATTTGCATTTAAAACTGAGCAATCTTCAGTAAGCAGCATCGAACCTCTATATTCATACATAGTAGTAACTCCGAACACAATAAGCAAACCAACTACAATAAAAGCGAACAAACGTTCGAACCCTAGTATTTAAAGCATATTTCTTCATTACTACTTCCACTTCAAACTTAGTAGCAACTCCGAAACTAATTTAAAAAACAACAATTATTAAGTCATCTGGAACTGTTCCACGAAGCGAACAAAGCGTTGTTCTTTCGAGTTTTGATTTTGATACAACACATAGATTGCTGAACTTGGTAATTCAAGAAATGGGGTGTCAATCTTCATTAATCGTCCTTCCTTAATTTCACGTCTTGTGATGAGGGATGGTAAGAATGAAACACCCATTCCTTCTAAAATAAATCGTTTAACCACATGTGATTGAGAAACAGGGAGAAATCGATAACTAGATAACTGATTTTGAATATCTCGTTTTAACCGGCCCCAATAAGCGGGGTGATGATCTGTAAAGATTGTTGAGCTTGATAAAATTTCAATTGCATCAAGAGGAGGGGCAGTCTCTTCATCCCATCTATCGTGCACCGCAACAAGCGATATTTTTTCTTCTAAGAGTTTTTCACAAACAAGGTTCGAATAAAGAGCTGGTAAACAGGAAAAAGCCAGTTCAACTTCAGAGGCTTCAACCAACTTTTGCAGACTGGAAGAATCAACGACTTTGATGGACAATTCTAAATTTGGATAGAGCTCAGTATACTTTCTAATTATAGTTGGGAATACGCTTTCTACTAATAAAGGGGTCATCGCAATAGAAAGGGTAGAATCATACCCTTGTTGTCTACGATTCACGCGTTGAATCATCGAATCGTAATGATTAAGTAAATCGTGTGCGTCAACTCGAAACTTTTTTCCGAACTCAGTCAACTGAATGTGTCTGCCTTTCTTTTGAAAAAGTTTTGCTCCTAAATGATCTTCTAATTGTCGAATATGAAGGCTGACAGCAGGCTGGGTAATAAACAATTGTTCAGCGACCTTGCGAAAGTTCAACTCTTCAGCTGCTAATAAAAATGTTCGCAGCCATTTAAAATCCATACAAAGCCCTCCAATAACTATTAATTATCGATAAGATAACTATTACTTAATTTTATTTATTGATTTCCCAAGTTATGAAGAACTTGAACTTTTTTCACAAACTTTAATTGAGAACAGATATCTCAGTGAAGAAATAAAAAAACAGTTGGATTTAATCATTCCATACCAGTCCTCAGTCACAGTGGTTCGGTCAGCGATATTATTTTTAGATCAATCAGAAGATTCCTGGCCAATCGATCTTGATGAAGGGTAAGGTTAATTGCAAAGATACCGACAATTGTTGCCTATGCTTATAGAAAAAAGCTTGGATTAGATAAAATAGAACCGAAACCAAACTTGGATCATGTCTCCAACTTGTTATATATGCTTTTTGGTGAGAAAACATCCAAGGATGAAGTAGCTGCGTTAGAGGCTTATATGATTCTTACTGCAGAGCATGGTTTAAACGCATCAACATTCGCTGCAAGAGTCGTCGCATCAACACAGAGTGATGTTTATTCTGCGGTGATCGCAGCAATTGGTGCTTTAAAAGGACCATTAGATGGCGGTGCACCAACGGGGGTAAATTTGTATCTAAATGAAGTAAAACAATCTACGGTAAGCGAGGTCATCATCCAAAAGCTTCTCAATGGAGAGAAAATAATGGGATTTGGCCATAGGGTTTATAAAACTAAGGATCCTAGAGCTGAAGCGTTAAAAGTACAATTTAATTCGATGGATCCAAAACCTGACTGGGCAGATTTTACATTGAACGTAGAAAAAGAAACGGTCAGAGAATTGCAACAGCTGAAACCTGGAAGAAATCTTTACGCTAATGTGGAATTTTATGCAGCTGCAATAATGAAAGCTATTGGAATTCCAGATGAATTATTCACATCAATATTTTGCTGCAGCCGAATGGTTGGCTGGATTTCACATATTAAAGAGCAATCGAATAATAATGTAATTTTTAGACCAAATGCGCATTATAAGCCACTTTAGTAAAATTCCAAATTCTGTCTCATTATCATAAGTATACTTAGGAATTGAGACAGAATTTATATTTTCATTACAACTACCTAGAATATATATTATGTTAACTAGTTTTAAATTTAAAAAATTGAGGAGAAATATTATTCTCCTCTCCTTGCTATCTCTAATTAAAAGATATTGTATTTAGTTGTAGCCATTTTAATTTTTTTATGAAATATCGTATCATTTTTTAGCCATCTTCTATATGTGCTTTGATGCACTCCAATAGCCTTACATGCTTTATCGATATCATTACCAATCATGATACACTCAAGAAACTTCTGTTTTCTTTCTGCGACTGCTATTCGTGTCATGCTTAGTTTTCTATCTGTTAAATCACCGACTTGTAACTTTTCCTTATTAAACTCTTACAATTTCCTGGATAAAAAAAGATCGCTGTCACTATATATCCAGTCTGCAAATTGCTTGATTGACTTACGTCCATTAATGTAGATTCTGGAATAACTTTTTGTAGTAGCTAAACTGCTCTTTATACCTTTCATATTTATCAAGCTTTGCAAAGCATCTAAAAACTCTTGAGATCCACAAACAATGCATACTTGCTTCTTTTGATAGTTAACATATCCATCACCATCAAAATAGCCCCTAACAAAGTGGCTAATATGATTTGGTGGGATGTGTGGAAACTTGAGTTTAAGAGATTTATTAGGCTGCAATCCATGAAGTTCAATTAAGTCCGTACGCATTATTTTACTATTAATCGTTAATAAATGAACACCGATCTTTTCATTTCTTCTTATGGGATGACTAGACTCCAACTCATTTTTTATGTCTTCTAAGATACTGAATTCCTTTTGTGCAAAGCTGACTAATTGTGTTTCTTTAGGAATGTTTCCATCTGCTGCAAAAAAACCTAAAATATATGCCATGTTATTCGACCAAGTTCTGAAGTAATGTTCATTTACTTCATATTTGCGTCTCCAGCTGCCTTTCGGTCTACGTTCAACATTGTGTTTACGTAACACCGAGTTAATCAACCGGGCTGATACATTTGCCTTCTCTGCAATTTCAGCAGTCCGCTCACCATTTTGGTACAATTCAATAACTTCTTGATCTGTTAATACACGCTTTCTCAATTAAAATCAGCACCCTCCTCTTCATGTTTCTATTATACCGAACATATGTTCTAACACCTAATAATTAGCACTTTGCCAAAATACTTCATAGATTATGAAGCAAAAAAGCAGCTACTCAATTATAAAGTAGCTGCTTTTTCAAATCGTTTCAGTTGATCAGATGTAGCAAAAACAATTAATAAATCATTCTCTTGCAGTGCCTCGGTACCTTCAGGATTGCTAATGATACGGTCATTACGCTTTATAGCAACAATATTAACTCCGTAGGTTTGTCTTATTTTTGATTCTTCCAATGATTTACCAAGTAAAGAAGAGGTATTGCCGATAAGAATCTCCTCAATATTATAATCATTTTGATGGTCGTGAAGAATTGTCTCTACATATTCCACACTTACCGGTTTTGTAATGGCTGTAGCCATACGTTTCCCGCCGATATTTGAAG
>NZ_JRNX01000197.1 GCF_000786645.1 Halobacillus sp. BBL2006 | reverse complement strand
TTCCGGCTCGCGGTTTCGGTTTCATCCAGTCCATTGATTGGCAGAAGCACGAAGCGGTTGTAAAAGTCGAGGATGAATTTGTCAATGTCTTAGATCGTGAAGAAGAAAGGGAAACAGGCTTAATTACCCGGAACCTTGATACGATTGATAAGCCTCTTGAGGTTTTTTATGAACAAATTGCATTAAGGAATGCGACAGGACTGGCAGAGGTAGAAGTAAATCCGGAGAAAAAAGAGCAGAGCTTCAATGATTTTTATCAAGAGCTTTCGAGTTTAAATTTCATTCCTGCTGGCCGTGTTCTTTATGGGGCTGGGTCGAACACTGATGTGACCTACTTCAATTGCTATGTGATGCCTTATATACAAGATTCACGTGAAGGTATATCCGACCACCGCAAGCAAGTGATGGAAATCATGTCACGCGGCGGAGGTGTGGGAACGAACGGATCGACATTAAGACCACGAAATACATTGGCTAGAGGTGTGAACGGGAAATCCTCAGGTTCTGTTTCCTGGCTTGATGACATTGCGAAATTGACTCATTTAGTTGAACAAGGCGGATCAAGACGCGGAGCTCAAATGATCATGCTTGCTGACTGGCATCCGGATATTGTAGAGTTCATCATCTCAAAAATGCAGAACCCTAGAATTCTACGTTTTCTCATTGAAAATACAACAGATGAACAAATTAAGCAGTTGGCTAAAGACAAACTGAAATTTTCACCTTTATCAGAAACAGAAAAAGACTTGTACCAGAGTGTCCTGAATTATAAGCATATGCCTGGTTTGGGCGGGTTCACCGAACAAAGCCTACAAGAGGCGGAAGATAAGTTGAACACCGGTGGCAATTATACCGTCCATAATCCAGAATTCCTTACGGGTGCAAACATTTCGGTATGTATTACTAAAGAATTTATGGAAGCTGTTGAGAATGATTCTGATTACCAGCTTCGTTTTCCAGATGTTGAAAACTACACGAAAGAAGAAATGGACATTTATAATGAAGAGTGGCAAGAGAGTGGCGACGTTCGTGAGTGGGAAGACCGTGGATTCGGCATCCGAACGTACCGTACAGTCAAAGCGAAAGAATTATGGAATTTAATCAACATTTGTGCCACTTATTCTGCAGAACCTGGCATCTTCTTTATTGATAATGCGAACGAGAAAACCAATGCGTCGGCATATGGGCAAAAAGTCGTTGCTACAAACCCTTGTGGGGAACAGCCACTTGCTCCATACTCCGTCTGTAATTTAGCCGCTGTAAACTTAGCATCTGTTGCAGATAAGAAAAATAAGGCCATTGATTTCGATAAGCTGAAGCGGACGGTAGAAACCGGGGTGCGTATGCAGGACAACGTTATCGATGCCACTCCATACTTTTTAGAGGAAAACAAAGTACAGGCGTTAGGCGAGCGGCGTGTAGGTCTGGGGGTCATGGGCTTACATGACTTGTTAATCTACACGGAAACGGAATATGGTTCTGAAAAAGGAAACCGCTTGGTGGATGAGATTTTTGAAACCATTGCAACGACAGCTTACCGTGCTTCTATTGAACTGGCTAAAGAGAAGGGCAGCTTTCCTTTCTTAGTTGGTAACACAGATAAGGAGACAAAAGAGCTGCGTAAACAATTTATAGAAACAGGTTATATGAGGGAAATGCCTGAGGATATTCGTCAAGGTGTTCTGGATCATGGAATCCGTAACTCACACTTGTTAACTGTAGCTCCAACTGGCAGTACAGGAACAATGGTAGGTGTAAGTACAGGATTAGAACCTTATTTCTCCTTTTCCTATTATAGAAGCGGGCGTTTAGGTAAGTTTATTGAAGTTAAAGCAGATATTGTGAATGAATACTTGAATGAGCATCCTGAACAAGATGCAGATCAACTGCCGGAATGGTTTGTCACAGCTATGACGATGTCACCTGAAGCCCATGCGGATACGCAATGTATTATCCAGCGCTGGGTCGATAGTTCTATCTCTAAGACAGTAAACGCACCAAAAGGGTACTCTGTGGAACAAGTTGAACAGGTGTATCAGCGTTTATATCGTGGTGGGGCCAAAGGCGGAACAGTTTATGTAGACGGAAGCCGTGACAGTCAGGTGTTATCTCTCAAAGCGGAAGAAAATGATTTTGATGGTGAACAAACCGAACTGGAATTCGAAGAAGATAAAACGCCTCGTGTTGTATTGATGGATACTGTTCATGAATTGGAAAAAACGAAAGTTACGATCGGTTCAGAAGTTGGAGATACTTGTCCTGTTTGTCGGAAAGGTACCGTAGAGGACATTGGCGGTTGTAATACTTGTACAAATTGCAATGCCCAATTGAAATGTGGTTTATAATTTGAAATAAGTTCAGACATCGGACTCAAAAAGGGTCCGATGTTTTTCTTATGACATAAGGCTTTCTTGTCACAGAGTAGAAACTAGTGTATCATTTTTATGAAACAACCTACATATGACAGGTTATATTGGGGGTTTATCATGCCAACACCAAGTATGGAAGATTATATCGAACAAATTTATATGCTTATAGAAGATAAAGGGTATGCCCGAGTATCTGATATTGCAGAAAACCTTCAGGTCCACCCTTCTTCCGTTACAAAAATGGTTCAGAAATTAGATAGAGATCAGTACTTGAATTACGAAAAATATCGTGGTCTCATTTTGACTCCGAAAGGAAAAAAAGTAGGTAAGCGGCTTGTTTATCGTCATGAACTTCTTGAACAATTCCTGGAAATTATTGGTGTAGACCATGAAAATATTTACGACGATGTTGAAGGAATTGAACACCACCTAAGTTGGAATTCAATTGATCGTATCGGGGATCTTGTTCAATACTTCGACGAACAACCCAAGCGAGTTGACGCATTGAGAGAAATTCAGAAAAAGAATGAAGAACAAAATGACCAAGGGTAAAGACGCATGCTAATGCGTCTTTTTTCTTTGTCAGTTCTAATCCAAACTTTCCCTGTTTATAATTGAAGTATAGTGGGGTGAGGGGAAATGAAGGTTGATGGTGTTTTTTCAGGTGGCGGTGTCAAAGCACTGGCGTTTATAGGAGCACTTGAAGAACTGGAAGATCAAGGCTACACATTCAGCCGAGTCGCCGGTACTTCGGCAGGGGCTATATTAGCCAGTCTGAACGCCGCAGGTTATACGGCACAAGAATTAAAAGACAAACTGAAAAGTCTATCGTTTGAAAAATTAGTAGATGTTCCCTTAACCGATCGGTTGCTGCCCTTCATGAAATGGCTTCTGCTTTATTACCGATTAGGCCTCTACAAAGGCAATCGTTTAGAGAGCACGATAGAAAAGTGGTTGGAAGAGAAAGGGATACGAACGTTTGCTGATCTTCCACACAATTCCTTGAAAATAATATGTTCAGACTTAACGATAGGTCGAATTGTTGTACTTCCAGACGACCTCAAACGTGTGTATGGAATCGACCCTGCTACTTTTTCAGTAGCAAAAGCAGTTCGAATGAGCTCAGGACTTCCTTATTTTTTTATTCCAGTTAAGATCCATGGAAAGAAAGGGAAGTCCGTTATTGTTGATGGTGGTGTGTTGAGTAAT
>NZ_JRNX01000196.1 GCF_000786645.1 Halobacillus sp. BBL2006 | reverse complement strand
TTTGTTTCATTTTTTATTCAGCTGGAAGGGTTTGGATAATTGCTGTCGAAAAGTGTTAGAGAATCAGCTTTACCTATAGAAGAGTGGGGGGAAATGATGAACAAGTTTGCAGAGTTTTTGGAGCAAGCGAGTTATATGACAAAAAATCCACTAGGAATCATAGGTTTGTTCATATCTTTTATTTATGCCGTATCCGGTCTTGTCCTCACTTTGTCGGATCAGTGGCTGTCAGTGAATCAAACGTGGACACTTGTGTGGTTTATCGTATTATTTCCAATTTTCATTCTCATCGCTTTTTTGTATTTAGTCATCAACCATCACCAAAAGTTGTATAGTCCTAGTGATTATCGTGATGAGAGCAATTTTTTTCGGCCACTGAATCCTGAAGAACAAAATGAAAAATTTAAAAAAGAAGCACAACATTTATTTCCTTTCAGTGAGTCTGTTTTACATTCATCCGGCACTGGTGACGTGAAAGGGGATCAATCGGTTGATCAGCATGAGGCAGAAAATCTGAATCAAGCGCTCATGAATCATTTATTCAATGCTTCAAACTTCTATTTTTTGATCGAAGAAACAGTTTTAAGAGCGCTGGAGTCTGAGATGAATCTATCCATTCGCAGGCAGATGGCGATGGATACTGCAGAGTACCGAGTGAACTTCTCAGGTATTGCCTTCAAGCCTAATGAATTAATAGGAATAGAAATTAAATACTCACCCTCAGGAAAAATAGAAGAGAGTCAAATTGAAAGTCTTGTTCATATGATTCAAACAGTTCAGGAGTACAATAAAGATCAACGCTCGTTTAGCTTCATTCTTTCGTTCGTGTCCGACCAACCTTTCAATAATGAAAACGAGACAAAGTTAGAGATTTATGATCGATTAAAAGGGAAGGCTTCAATCCATTTCAAATTTTACTTGCTAGACGAATTGAAAAAAAGAAGTTAGATATAAGAGACGTCTATTTTTCATGAGGTCATAATATGTGGTAAGAAAAAACAAAGAGATCGATTTTCTTCATTTATTAATTACTTCAGCAATCAAAGTAAAATAAGGAGCGATTATATGGATCATCCCATATTAAATCACATCGGTACTGTATTCATTCCAGTAAAAAACATCGTGCACGGACGTGATTGGTATTGTGATTTGTTAGGCATTTCGCCTGACGGGGAGATTTTATTCGGACACATATACGTGATCCCTATGAAAGGCACAGGCATTGTTTTAGATAGCAAAATTTATTCAGAGGAGAACTTGATTAAAACCCCACTCTTTCATCTCGATACTGAAGACATTGAAGCTGCTTATCGCTATATAAAGGGGAAAGGTATCCAATTAGTCACGGAAATTCAACACGAGCATTATTTCAACTTTCAAGATCCATTTGGGAACCAGTTGATGATATGTAAATGCTGACTGATCAAATGGTAGTACTTTCAGAATAAGACTGGCTAAGTAAACCAATTGACATAGAAGCGCTCTTATCGATTCTAATAGCATATGGATCAATTTATTTCTGGGAGTTCTCTTATGAATAAATTCAATTTTTCTCATAAGAAGGAAAAATGAAGTTATCCAGACGCACTCAATCCTTTTAATATGAGAACATACCTGAGAATTTGTTCATTTATTGAAACTTCGGTACAATCGGATGAGAATCTAATATGAAATAGGTGTCAACATGAAACATATCATCATTGGAGCAGGAATCCTCGGAGCTTCTACCGCTTACCATCTGGCAAAAGCAGGAGAAGAAGTAGTAGTTGTAGATCGGAACGACCCAGGACAAGCTACTCAGGCGGGTGCGGGAATCGTGTGTCCCTGGCTAACGAATCGCAGTAACGCAGCGTGGTACCGGTTAGTTCTGGAAGGGGCAAGGTATTATCCTTCACTGATCAAAGATTTGCAAGCAGACGGAGAAACGGATACAGGATATTCAAAAGTTGGGGCCATCAATATTTTTGATACAGAAGAGAAGCTGAATAAGAAAATGCAAGTAGCTTATGAGAGAAAAGAAGAAGCCCCTGAAATGGGAGAGATAACAAAGCTTTCATCTGAACAAACGAAAGAGCTTTTCCCGCCTGTTTCGCACATCTATGGTTCTGTCCACATTGGCGGAGCTGCTCGTGTAGATGGAAAGGCTATTTGCACTGCTTTACTTCGTGCTGCAAAGAAAAATGGGGCCACCGAAATTTTCGGCAGCGCTAAATTGTTATCAAATGGCAGTGAAATCCAAGGAGTTTTGGTAAACGGAAGATCGATAATCGCTGACCAGGTCATCGTTACGAATGGTGCATGGGGACAAGAGTTATTTGAACCTTTTGGGCTCAAGACAAATGTATCTTTTGAGAAAGCTCAAATCGTTCACTTACAAATGCCTGGAATGAATACAAAAGATTGGCCTGTCATGCTTCCGCCTTTTAATCATTATATGGTAACTTTTGGAGGTGGAAGATTGGTCATTGGTGCTACAAAAGAAAAGTCGAACGATTTTAATACCTGTGTTACGACCGGATCTGTTCATCAACTTCTTGATAAAGCACTAAGAGTAGCTCCGGGATTGTCTGAAGCCACTTATTTGGGAACTAAGGTCGGCTTTAGACCATTTACACCAGGATCTCTGCCTGTGATTGGACATCTTCCTCAATTTAAGAATGTACTTATGGCAAATGGATTGGGAGCCTCAGGTTTAACCAGCGGTCCATTTGTAGGAGCGGAGCTTGCAAAAATGGCCATCGGTAATCGCTCTGTTCTTCATTTACCTGATTATGATGTAAATAATGCCTTTCAATAAAGTTAAAGTAAGGGACTGGGATAAAAGTGTTTTAGCCATTCTAAAAACCGAACGATGGTGAAATTCTTATGATAAGATCTCACCATCGTTCGGTTTTTTTATTGTATATTAGCGCAACATATTCAATTCATGCCATTACTTCGGACATTTGTCTTGTAAGGTGGAAGTATGGCCGCTCCGACAGAATGCTTCGCTGATAAACTAAACATGTAGAAGAAGGATTTAGACCATTCCAGCGTAGGAAATACACGGAGACTTCTGCGGGAGGAAGGCATCGGTGAGACCCCACAGTGCGCAGCGAGGCCACTGAAAAAGTAACTTAATTTCAAAATTTACTGACGGAGCATC
>NZ_JRNX01000195.1 GCF_000786645.1 Halobacillus sp. BBL2006 | reverse complement strand
TTGGTTTTCTTCTTATGACGCGAGTGTCTGGGCGTTGCAGCTGGACGAGTCGTTTCCCACCCACCCCAACTCATTTAAGGCAACGGACCCAAGTCATCTCGGTATCGAGTCTTCCACAATCTTGCACGTTTGCTGAATAACGGTAATTTCAATTTATTGATTTTTTATATCCAAATATAGTCTTCTAACTTTAAAGAAAAATAAAATCCCCGCTGTTGAGGCGGGGATCATTTTATAATTGTTTATGTTTCAATTTGATTTCATTAATACGATCACTGATCAAGCGTGAACGCTCAACCGAACGATCTCTCGCTTCTGGAGCCAGCTTCTCAATCGAAATCGAAAATATCAAGAAATTAATAGTCATCTTATATTCCTCCTATGTGTTCTTCACTAAGCGGAATCCTTCTCCGCATTCAACCAATTCATAAATTCAATTCTTACTAGTTCTGCCATCGGTTCCACTCCCTTTCTTAGATGATTTGTTTAGAAAATGCTTTGCGGTCAAGCCATTGATCTTGAGCGGATGGTCGGTAACCGGGCAGCGGGTGATAATTCTGTTTCTGACGCCGGCTGACACGTACAGTGAATATAAAAAAGTGTATCGTCATGTCTGCCACCTCCTTTAGTTGTAATTTTATATCAAAAGAGTAAAAATACTCTCTGATTGCATAAGAAAAAGCCACAGGTGTCCTGTGGCTTTGCTTTAAAGACGCGCGTAAATTTTAAAGGCGCAAAAAAGCCACAGGAATACAATATGCATCACCTGCGGCCGTTATGAACCCATTTTTTAATAACATCAATTTAGGATCGATAATATAGCGCAGGTCGATTAAGTTGTGTTGATTTGAACCATTTTTTTGTGTTCATCATTGTATTCGACCTCGCTTTCTGAGAAATTTTTCTTACACTGGAAATTATATAGGAACATTTTCTTAAAGTAAAGCCTACTTTCAAAAGAATCTAACAAATATTTAGCCTGCCTGGCCACCGAAATATTCCTCTATTTTTAAATCAAGAGCATGAAGACGCTGGATTGCTTCACTTTTATCCATGTTCTTATAGTGATGTAAACCTAATGGCTGTTCATCTTTTTCGTCTGCTTCTGCGACGACCTCCTGCAGTTTCGTTCGCTTATCGTCCAGCTTAAAGGGAAGATAACTGTCTGTATGAAGGAGAACGGCCAAGGATACTTCTTTGGCAACTAAACGATCTTCACCGAGCCTGATTAATAACTTATGGGCGCGCTCCGCACCTTTAATCGCGTGGATATCATGTTTCCTGTACTCTTCATAATCCCACTTTCCATCGCGATACCATTCGTAATGACCCATATCATGGAGAAGAGCCGATTTCGTTGCAAGGTCAGGGTCCACTCCCGCTTTTATTGCCATATCAAACGCATATCCACTAACGGTGACCGCGTGATGAATGCCTGATCGTTGTAAGTATTTTTGAGTGACTCTGTGTTTAAATACATCGACGAGTGTAACTCGTTTCATCCGATCACCTCCGAGTTTTTTTAGATGATACCATGTTCCCATAGACTTCACAAGCTTAACAAAGCAGATGATAAAGCAGGTTTACCTTTTATAAAGTTAAGGTAAAACGTACGGAGGAGGAATCACAATGAATGTTGAAAAAGATATTGTACTTATTACTGGAGCTAGCAATGGAATTGGACGTGGCCTAGCTTTATCGTATGCAGAACAAGGGGCAACGGTGATTACTTGTGACATAGATGAGGAACGTGGACTTCAATTGATTGGAGAACTTAGAAAGAAAGGAAAAAGCGCCTTTTTCTTCTCCTGCGACGTACGTAAGCCAGAGGATGTAGAAAGAGTCTTTCAAGATATCGATGAAGAAATTGGAACAATTACCGTCTTGGTCAATAATGCCGGCGTCAGTACCTTTACGTCTATGTTCGACCTTGAAGTCGAAGACTGGGATAACATTATTCATACAAATCTGAGAAGTGCCTTCCTTTTTGCAAAACAAGCGAGTCTCCGCTGGAAGAAAAACAACGTTCAAGGAAGAATTGTCAATATGGCTTCTACAAGAGCATTTATGTCTGAGCCGAACTCCGAAGGATATGCCGCAACCAAAGGTGGACTAGTAGCCTTGACCCATGCGATGGCTGCCTCCTTATCAGAGTTCGGTATTCGCGTAAACTCAATTAGTCCTGGTTGGATCCAAACTGAAAATTACGATGAACTTCGGGATATCGACCATGAACAACACCTGACGAATAGAGTTGGAAAAGTCAGCGATATTGCTAAAGCCTGTTTTTATCTAACTGATGAGGATAACGACTTTGTTACTGGTGAAAATTTAGTCGTTGATGGAGGCATGACTAGGAAGATGATCTATGAACATTAAGCACCAGAAGGTTTAGCCCAAGATTTGTAAGGGTAGGGATATACCAACAAAACATCGGAGGTGATGGTAGTGCCTGAATTGAATTCTTATGAAATTCGCTTGCATCAGCCTTTAAAGACAAATCAGATTATGAAAATGTACAAATGCATCAGTAAGCACGGGTGTGATATTTATTTACACCAAAACCACTTGATCGCAGATGGAGGTCACCTGCCAAAGCTCTTATCTTTTTTCTTATTCGTTGACCTCGATGAACCGATCCTGATGATTATCGACGGTGAAAATGTTGGAACAGCGTATGATGAAATCCAGAATTGCTGGAAAGAGAATCTTGTATCCACGAATTGCCGGAGAAAATATACAGAGTCCATGATTAATAGCAACACTTCCATAATGGTATAACCATTATATGCCCCTCCCTTTTGAAGCGGAGAGAATACTTAGATCATGAAAAACAACGCAATCCGTTTACAAAATGAACTGACATAAACCTGCTTCTATAGAAGAAGTAGGTTTATGTTTTTTCCAATTCTAAGCTATACTTAAATGGAAAATGATTGTAAAAGGAGAGATAACTAATGTATGAAGTAGCGATAATTGGAGCAGGTCCAGCAGGTGCCAGCGCAGCACTCTTCGCAGCTAAAGCAGGAAAGAAAACCATTATGTTCGATAACGGAAAAAGTATTACGGCTAAAGCCTGGGTCGAAAACCACTATGGCGTAGACCCAATTGAAGGTCCCAAGCTTCTGGAATCCGGCCAAAAACAAGCAGAAAAATTCGGTACAGAGTTAATCAAACAAGCTGTCGACTCCATAGAAGAAAAGGAAGAAATGTACACAATTACAACATCAGAAGGCTCATATAATGCCGAGCATGTCATTTTTGCAACAGGAATGTCCACCAAACTTGCGGAAGAGTTCGGATTGGAAGTTGTTGATGGAATCGAACCACGTGTAGCAAAAATCATTAAGGTAAATGAGTATGGCCACACCTCTTATCCTAAGGTATGGGCAGCAGGAACGGTTGCTGGAGTCAGTGTTCATACGATCATCACAGCCGGGGATGGGGCAAAGGTTGCCGTAAACGTGATCAGTGAACTGAACGGAAAGCGCTATGTCGATCACGACATTATGAAATAAGAAAAGCAGTTTTTAAAACCTTAATATCAAGATCAGGTTTTTAGGCTGAAACCAGTCAATAAAGAACCCGAGCATAAAAAAGAAAGCTATCCTCATCTCTTTGCAGGATAGCTTTCTTTAGTATTCAACATTAAAAATTGTAAATAACCCCTTCTTCAATGACCCGATCCCCTTTCTTCCTCTCTTTATCTTGGCCTGCGCTCTTCAATACTTTGCATCAACTCAAATTCATTTAACATCATAAACAGTCACCTCCAGAGATTTAATCTTTACTTCTAGCGAGGGCGTCGTTGTTCTACGTCTATACTTACTTCAAATTCGTTCCACATACTCGCTTTCACCATCCTTTATTGATCTTACTTAAATTATAGACGCTATCATCTATTGCTATAACGGTCGACCGGGTGATTCTATATCGGTCCTTAGACCGAAAAAAAATCCCACCTCCTGATGCAGGAAGTAGGATTTCATGTCATTATTCAAACCAGCCTTTATTCTTAAACCAGCGGTACATACCGTAAGCAATTGCAATCATAACTACCCATACGACGAAATAGCCATAATCCGTCTTCAATTCAGGCATATTCTGAAAATTCATGCCATAAATACCGACAATAAAGGTTAGCGGCATGAAGATAACAGAAATGACAGTCAAAATTTGCATCGTGCGATTCGTTTGATGAGAGTTAAGCGATAAGTAACTGTCGCGGATATCCTGTGTCATTTCCCGATTAGAAGCGATCATGTCCGCTACTTTAATCAAGTGATCGTGGATATCGGCAAAGTATTCCTTCCGCTCCAGTACACCATCCAAGTGATGAGTGTTCAAAATTCGATACAGCAAATCCCTCATCGGATGTACCGTTTGCCTCATGATCAGTAATTCGCTCCTTCTATCAAACAGTTCATCCAGTAACTTTTCCATGGAAAGATTTTTCGTATTATCTTCGATCTCATTAATGTGATCCTCAATCTTATAAACAATAGGAAAATAGTTATCCACTACTTTGTCTAAGATCTGATAAAAGATAAAAAATTCGTCTACTTCATCCATCGTACTCCTCTTCAAGAGCCTCCGGGCTGTTTCCAGGGCAGGAGCCGGTTTTTTATGAAAGGTTACAATCGAACATTCTCCCATAAATATATCGATCTCTTCCCTGACGAGTTCTTCATGATTGATGGAATGGGTGACAAAAAAAGTGTGATCTTCATAATAGTCGAGTTTTGGTCGCTGAAGATTATGCAAACAGTCTTCGATCGCCAAAGGGTGAAAATTGAAATAAGTGTCCAACAAACTTACTTCACCCTCGGAAGGAGATTCAAAGTCTACCCAATACCAGTCCCAATCCATATCAGACAGTTCTTCGAGAGAGAGGCCTTCTTTCAATCCTTCAGTTTTTGAATAAGCCGTGACATGTATCATACCATCATCCTTTTTATGTAACCTTCTTCAAGTTATACCCGCTTAAATTGGAAAAAAAACGCACGAATTGTGATACCATAATTATACAAGCTTCACGAAGGAGATTAATTTTATGGCTCAAAATATAAAAGATACAGTATTACAAAGTGAGCGTGTTAAACTTCGCAGCATTATGGAAGAGGACCTTCCTGTACTTTATCAATTGATTTACGGAAACGGAGGAGAACCTGAATGGAAAAGATGGGATGCCCCCTATTACCCTCTTGAACCTCATACACTGGACAGCTATAAAAGTCATGAACATGCCCGGAAAGAGCGTTTAGCTGAGGAGGAGCCAGATTCAAGACTTTTGATAGAAGTAGACGGACAAATTATTGGTACTGTGATTTACTATTGGGAGCACAAGCCTTCCCTTTGGCTTGAAGTTGGCATAGGTATTTATAATCCCTCCTATTGGAATGGAGGTTATGGCACAGAAGCACTGACGATGTGGGTGGATCATTTGTTCAGAATGCTTCCTATTGCAAGGATCGGCTTGACAACCTGGTCAAAAAACGAACGAATGATGAAAGTTGGAAGAAAGTTAGGAATGAAACTAGAAGGGCGCATGAGGAAATGCCGTATTTATGAAGGCGAGTATTACGATTCGATTCGGTTTGGAGTATTGAGAGAAGAATGGAATAAACTCTATCACGTATAAGCTTCCATTCTATCAAAAGAAGCGACCTCCTTTATTTGGGAGATCGCTTTTCTTTATTTTATGCAAAGTGTTGATTCAATGGTGGAACAATTTGTTTCTTACGTGATACGACACCTTCAAGAACCGCTTGGTTCCCGTCGAGCACGACATCGAAAGCTTGAGAGACAGCAGCTGCTTGTTCTCCAACAGCAACGACTGTAGAGTTGTTTGTGAGAATATCTGTCACAACTAGCAAGAATAGATCAAGATCTTTTTCAGAAACGGTTTTCTCCATTGCACTTTCAAGCTCTGCTTTACGTGATAAAACGTCATCCGTGTCTACAGTATTAACTTGTGCAATTTCTACTTTCTTACTTCCCATTGTGAATTCTTTAGCATCAAGAGAAATTAACTCTTCTGATGATTTGTCACTAATGTCTGCCCCTGCTTTTAGCATTTCCAGTCCATACTCTTCTGCATCGACCCCTGCAATTTCAGCTAGTTCCTTAGCAGCTTCAATGTCTTCATCTGTGCAAGTTGGAGATTTGAACAATAATGAGTCAGAGATGATAGCAGAAAGCATCAAACCAGCCATTGGTTTAGATACTTCTTTCCCTTTCTCTTTATAGATCTTATTTAAGATCGTCGCAGTACAGCCAACTGGCTCGGCACGATAGTACAAAGGACCTTTCGTTTCGAAGTTAGCGATTCTGTGGTGATCAATAACTTCTACAACTTGAACATCATCAATATCAGCGACACTTTGCTGACGCTCGTTGTGGTCAACTAGAATAACTTGCTCAACTTCATCTGAAACTCGCTCGACCATACGTGGTGCTTCAACATTGAACTGGTCCAATGCATATTGAGTTTCAGCACCCACCTCTCCTAATCGTACGGGTTCTGTGTCCAATCCTAGTGAATTTTTAAGGTCAGAATAA
>NZ_JRNX01000194.1 GCF_000786645.1 Halobacillus sp. BBL2006 | reverse complement strand
CTCCAGAAGGCGTCCCGGTAAGAATCACGTCCCCGGGCTTCAGTGTCATCACTTCCGTCACTTTCACCAGAATATCTTCAATGGAATGGATCAAGTCGGATGTTCTCGACTGCTGCTTCACTTCTCCGTTCAATGTCAAACTGATCCCCACATCATTTGGGTTCAGCTCCGTTTCAATGACAGGACCAAGCGGCTTAAACGTCGCGTACGATTTCGCCCTAGTATACTGACCATCTTTCTTTTGTAAATCACGATCAGACACATCATTCCCGCATGTGTAACCGAAAACATAAGAAAGCGCATCTGCTTTCGATAAATCCTTCGCTTCTTTTCCAATTACGACGGCAATCTCTGCTTCATAATCAATCCGGTGATCAAGCGTCGGCAGGACAATTTCTTCTTCTTCACCAATGACAGAACTCGACGACACCATAAACATCATCGGTTCCTCTGGTAATGGCTTGCCCTGCTCTTCCGCATGCAGCGCGTAGTTCAGTCCAATACCAAGCACCTGTCCCGGATTCACAGGAGGTAAAATGCGCACACCTTTCACATCATGTGTCACCGCCGTTTTCCCTGCCTGACCAGTTATGTAATTTCCATCAAGCTTTGTAATTGTATCCTGTTCTAATACGCCAAAACAAATTTCTTCTTCCACCTCATAGCGGATGTATTTCATCTCTTTTCTCTCCTCTCAAAATGAATCGTGACCTACTTGACGGTAATTATGCCAATATTCAATCATCCATTCAAGCAATACCCCTCCATTTCTGTCCTAAAAGGGGATGCTCCTTCGTACAAAACAATGATAGAATGAGGGTAATTAGAAGTGAAGGAGCGCCATCTATGAGTCATTCCATACATCCAACCAACACTTTCAAAGACTTACTCGACTCCCCAGAGGGATTGGCTGATCGTATCGCCGAAAACTTAGGGTGTCCGGTGACGATCGAGGATGCAAACCACCGCATTGTATCCTATAGCAAGCACGAGACAAATGTCGATGACGCACGAACGGCAACAATCATGCGCAGAAAGGTACCTGAACATGTCGTAAACGGACTGTGGAAACAAGGCATTATGTCTCACCTTTTTGAAAGCAAGGATCCGATTGTCATTGATAAAATCAGCCAGATCGGACTTGGCAACCGTATCGCCATATCGGTCCGAAAAAACAAAGAGATCTTAGGCTTCATTTGGGCACAGACGAATGACATCGACATCGAACCGAAGCACTTGCAGCTGATGAAGGATGCCGCCCAGCTCGTCAGTCACCATCTGCTACGCCAACAAGTGAAAAAGCGGAAGACAGAAGAGAATCAGAAGGAGTTTTTCTGGCAGCTATTAACGGGAACACTTCGTCATAAGACAGAAATCAACCGCCATGCGAAACGGTTCAACCTGTCTCTTCAAGGCCAGCTTTGCGTCGCAGTGTTTGAATTCACCGAAGATATGAGTCAATCTGTTGAGCGCCACGCTTATTATCTGACCGAAACGCTGCATCAAACACGTGTCGTGACTCGACTTTTTGATGACAATCAGCTGATTCTATTAGTGCGAACGGACAATATGGTCGATGCGGCTGAAGTCAGCCAAGCCTTCATTCGTGATTTTACACAAAAAATGAAAGAACGCCTTGGGTTTGAAGACATGACAGCAGCGTTCGGTTTGATTTATGACAGTCCTGAATCGATCAGCGACAGCTACAAGCAAGCGTTGAAGGTGCTTGAGTTGAAAGAAGAATATCCACAGGACCTTGGTGATATTGACAGCTATCAGGATTTAGGTGTCTATCAGTTCATCAATGAACTTTCGGCGCTTCAAAAACGGGAAAACTACCGCAACGACTCCATTGAAAAAATTAGATCGTATGATAACAAGAATAACTCCATGCTGTTGGAAACGCTGCGTATATTTTTGTCACAGAACAGCAACGTCCACAAAGCCGCAGCCCACATGCACATTCATACAAATACATTGAATTATCGGTTGAAACGGATCAAAGAGATTGGAAATGTAGATCTTAAGAATCCAAATCAGAAAACGATGCTTTACTTGGATCTTTTAATAGAAGAAAACGAACGAGAGGCTTTGTGATTTTACACAAAGCCTCTCGTTTATTTTTTCATATTTCACTAAACAAAAATGAAAAA
>NZ_JRNX01000193.1 GCF_000786645.1 Halobacillus sp. BBL2006 | reverse complement strand
AGAAGAAAACAAAAAAGACGTTGGTTACTTCCCAAACCGGGGATAGATACCTTGAAATCAATTGATTGATAATATGATCTTTTTTCGTAGCTTTCGCATAGAAGGCAAAGAAACCGGCTCCGAAGTCAATCGATGCCACAATCAAGTATCCGTAGAGAAAGATCCAAAGTACACTGATTCCAATTAATTCATAACTCATGATCAGTCATCCTCCTTCGTCGCTGCTACTTGAGGATAACGGTTTTCGAGTTCAATCTCAGCAGGGTTATTTTTAAACATTTTTCGAAGAACAACAATACACCCTACAGCTAACACGGCATATAAAGCGACAAACAGAATAAACATCCAATCCACATGCGGAGATGTAGTTGAGCCTTCAACTACAGTCATAAATCCCCGGAGTATCCAGGGCTGACGACCGACTTCTGCGTAGACCCAGCCAAACTCGATCGCAAGCATCGATAATGGTCCAGCGGCGGCTATCCCCCACAACAGTAATGGATTGTACTCGTTCCATTTCTTCACTTTCATAAAGACAATATATAATAACGAGATACCTAACGTAAAAAAGCCTATAGAAACCATTAAATCAAACATATAGTGAATCCATAATGGTGGCTGCTCGTCCTGAGGTGTTTCCTCTAGGCCTGTTACTTCCGCATTGAAGTCTCCATGAGCAAGGAAACTCAGTGCATTTGGGATTCTAATCGCATTTTCAACTTCATTGTCTTCGTTCAATGTTCCAAATACAACCAAGTCGGCTCCCTCTTCTGTTTCAAAGTGCCATTCCCCTGCAGCAAGTTTTTCCGGTTGATGTTCAGCTAAAAATTTTGCTGACAGGTCACCTGCAATTGCAGTCGTAATCGCAAATATAAACGTAGCAATTACGGTCAATTTCAAAGCTTTTTTATGATATTGAGACCCTTTTTTCATTAATATAAACATTGCAGCAATTGCCGCCAGAATAGCTGCAGCTGTTAAATAAGACGAAGAAATGACATGAAAGACTTTCGTTGGAGTTGCCGGATTGAACATAGCTGCCAATGGATCAATGGAAGTGACGGTTCCATCTTCCATTTCAAATCCTTGCGGGGTGTTCATAAACGAATTCACCGTTGTAATGAAAAAGGCAGACATTGTTCCTCCAATGACTACTGGAATGGATAACAACCAATGATAAATAGGGTTTTTAAAGCGGTCCCATGTGTATAAATATGCTCCTAGAAAGATCGCTTCAAAGAAGAACGCAAATGTTTCCATAAACAGCGGGAGAGCGATGATATTCCCTGCAAGCTGCATAAAGCTTGGCCATAATAAAGATAACTGCAGGCCAATGGCGGTTCCTGTTACAACACCAACCGCTACGGTAATCGTGTATCCGCGTGTCCAACGGCGGGCAAGCAACGTGTAATGCGGGTCTTTTTTCTTTATTCCAATCAACTCTGCGACGGAAACCATCACAGGCACTCCTACCCCTATCGTTGCAAATATGGCATGAAAAAGTAAAGTCATAGAAGTCAGCATTCGACTCAATGTGGCGCTATCAAATTCAAACATTTCATTTCCCCCTCACCACTTAAGGTCCAAAAGTTCAAAGTCTAGTTCCCAGTATAAATGGTGAAAACGCTTTGTGAACAAGCGTTTCATGAATATTTTGTGACAAACTTCACAATCTCTTATTTTAACAAATAGCATACATCACACAATCATCCGTGTCTAAGAATTTGCCTGTCTTCTACTTCCTTTCCCCTTCTCAACCACTAGCTAACGCTATAATGAGCATTAAAAAAAAGACACCGAATCAATCGGTGTCTTTCTATAAGACTAAATCGCATCAAGCATTTGAAATTGTGCTTTAACTAATTCGAAATATTCCCCTTTTAGATCCATGAGTTCATCATGGGATCCGTTTTCTAAAATCCTTCCATTTTCGAGGACAAATATATTGTCGGCTTCTCTTATCGTTGATAAACGGTGAGCGATGATGATCGCTGTCCGACCTTTCAGTAGTTTTCTTAAGGCTGTTTGTATTTTCACTTCGGTTTCAGTATCGATACTGGCCGTTGCTTCATCTAAAATCAGAATTCTCGGGTTAGCGAGCAGGGCACGGGCGAAGGACAGCAGTTGCCTTTCACCTGCGGAAAGAATATTCCCTCTTTCCTCGACTTCCGTCTCGTATCCATTGCTGAGCCGCTTGATGAATTCCTCCGCTCCAACGACACGTGCTGCTTCCTTAACCTCTTCATCATAGGCGTCAGGCCGTCCGAAGCGAATGTTTTCCATGATGGTACCTGAAAAAATAAAGGTATCCTGCAGAACAACACTGATTTGCTGGCGAATACTATCGATGGTAGCATCTTTCAAATCCACTCCATCTATTTTGACCGCCCCTTTTGTAGGATCGTAAAACCGACTGATCAAATTCGCAATCGTCGACTTACCTGAGCCAGTATGACCAACGAGAGCAACGGTTTCTCCCTGTTTCATTTCTAGATTAATATCATGCAGTGCGATTCGTTTTTCATCATAGGCAAACTGAACATGATCAAATTCAATATGTCCTTTCATGTCAGTCAATTCCTTAGCGTTGTGTTTTTCTTCTACATTCGGCTTTTCGTCAAGGAATTCGAAGATCCGTTCAGAAGCAGCCATCGCCATTAACAGTTGGTTATACATCATTCCTAACCGCGAAATTGGTTCCCAGAACATACCCAGGAAAAACGCGAAGGATACGAATGTACCGATTTGGATATCTCCCTGTAAAATAAGGAATGCACCGAAAGAAACTAGAATAACAGTACCGACAGCGTTACTCATTTCTACGAATGGACGGAACATCGCGCTTTTTTTCGTTGCGGTTCTCCAAGAATGAAAGTTATCCGTATTGACTCCATCGAAGTATTCTGTATTTTCTCTTTCTTGAGAGAAAGATTGGGTGATGCGAATCCCTTGAATACTTTCATTCAAGTGAGAATTCAGACGTGACTGCTGAATTCGCACCTCCTGCCATGAACGACGGATGTTTCTTCTCAGTTTTGTAGAGATATAGAACATGATGGGCATAATCACCATGATAGCTAACGCAAGCTTAGGACTTAATACAAGCAGAATGACGATGATGCCTGTCAGCATGACAACGTCCATCAGCAAATTGATAATTCCGTTTGTGAAAAGCTCCTGGAGAGAGTTTATATCATTCATAATCCGCACTAGGATCGAACCGGCTGATCGTGAATCAAAAAACTTATGAGATAGACGCTGGACGTGTGAAAAAAGATGCTGCCTCAAATCATAGATGACATTTTGCCCTAAGATGTTCACATACTTGATCCTTAAAGCATTTCCAACATAACTGAGCAAGTAAAGGATGGCGATCCCCACAACGAGCTGAATTAATAGATTCGAGTCACCGTCAGCAATTGCTACATCAATTGCGACTTTACCAATTAGTATAGGGACAACGAGCCTCACAATAGTAGAAACGAGCATGGCCACTATAGAAATTGGAAGCAGTGTCTTTGAGTAAGGTTTTAAATATCTTAACAGTCGCCACATCTGGGACCAGTTAAACGGCTTCTCTATCGCTTGATCCTGAGTGTATTTGAATCGGTTTAAGTGTTTGTTTGTCGTTGGTCTGTGTTTCGGTTTACTTCCCAAGGTGATCTCCCCCCCTTTTAAGATATGTGGGATGCGTTCAAGATTTTTTCTTTATCCTGATATTGGATATCATAGATGCGCTGATACGGGCCTCCGTTTACGAGAAGTTCATCATGAACCCCGCGTTCTTTTACAACACCATCTTCCAGGACCAAAATTTCATCCGCGTGTTTCAATGATGAAATTCGGTGCGCAATGATGAACGTTGTACGTCCATTCATCACCTCTTGTAGTTCTTTTTGAATTTGGAATTCGGTTTCCATATCTACAGCTGAAGTGGCATCATCCAAAACTAGGATCGCTGGATCAATTAAAATAGCCCTGGCGATAGCAATCCGTTGTTTCTGACCTCCGGATAACCCCATTCCCCGTTCACCAAGAAGTGTGTCGTACCCTTCTGGCATTTCCATAATAAAGTCATGCGCCTGTGCGCGCTTAGCTGCTGCTTTTACATCATCAATGGTGGCATCAGGATTTCCGTAGGAGATATTCTCTTTAATGGTCGTAGAGAATAGGAACGACTCCTGAAGAACGAACCCGATATTTTTTCTTAACGTTTTCAAGCCATAATCTTGAACAGGGCTTCCATCGATGAGCACTTCACCTTTTTCAGGTTCATAAAATCTCGTAATCAATTGCGTAATGCTTGTTTTCCCGGAACCTGTAGCTCCAATTAAGCCGATTGTTTTTCCTGGTGGGGCATCAAAAGTGATATCTTTCAAGGCAGAATCATCATCTTCTGCGTATGTCAACGTTACATCATTGAAGGTTACATGGCCTTTCAGACGGTCCTGAACAATGGCATTCTCCTTCTCCTGAATGTCTTCCTTAGCATCTAAAACCTCCAATAAACGTTCTCCAGAAGCTTTTGACTGGGAAAACATATTGATGACAAATCCCAGGTTCATCAAAGGACCGAGAATATACCAAACAAGACTGAAGAAGGCGACCAGTTCACCGAGCTGCAGTGTCCCGTTTATGACAAGATAACCACCATAAGCTAGTAAAGCGACGACAGAAACATTTCCGATGAACTCCATCAGCGGAAAGTACTTCGACCAAATATTAGATGTATCGATGTATTTCGTACGGTAGTCGTTGCTTCGTTTATCAAAACGTCCGATTTCAAAATTTTCTCTAGAAAGCGATTTCACGGTGTTCATACCGCTTATGTTCTCCTGAACACGCGTATTAAGTTTACCGAAGGACTTACGAATTTTCCGGAAGGCTGGGTGTACGCGGCGATCAAACTTGTAAACAACTACACCTAAAAACGGCATAACAGCCATGGTTACAAGCGCTAGCGGGGGTGAGTAATAGAACATGACGCTTAGACTAATGACAATCAATAAGAAAATCCTTGTCAGTTCAGAAAAACCGAATGAAAGAAAGAAGCGGAAGCCTTCTACGTCTGCCGTTAATCGCGACATCAAATCTCCCGTTTTCGCATTATCGTAATACTTAAACGGCAGGCGCTGCAGTTTTTGATAAAGCTCATCACGTAAGGAATACACAGAACGAATACCAAAATAATCTCCTAAGTATTGATGAAAATAAGTGGCGAATCCTTTGATAATCATTAAGATAATGAAAATAGCACAGATATATGGGATCAGGTTGTACTGTTTTCCAACAACTACATCGTCAATGGTCCGCTGCAACACAATAGGATAAACGACAGTTATTGCGGTCACAAAAAGCAGAAAAAACAGGGACCAAAAGAAAAATTTCCTATAAGGCCAATAGAACTGCTTCAACTTTTTAAAAGTATCCAAAGGTCTCCCCCTCCTAATTATTTTTAACGTAATTATTAATATATCGGGTATCGAAATAAATTTCCACCCATTTGATTCAATTTTTCCAAAATTTTATCGATTTCAGCCTATGGTCTGAGGTCTCCCCTCATCCATACGTTGTAGTTCGATGGATTAGGCCTATTTTCAGGAAGGACTAATGGTTACTCACCATAACGGTATTGTTCCGTCCTCTAAAGGATTGTCCGCTTCCCTCTCAGATTGCGGTACATTTGAGGAGTCACCCAGGAAAGTTAATCATCAATTCGTGGTGATAATAATGGAATTAAAAAAGCAATCCCTTTACTATTATGGGGATTGCTTTTACTACATTCATTTATTTTTGATTGACACCAAGTACGCGGTTTACACGTTTACGAAGCATTTTCATGCCTCCACCTCCGGCTTGGAAATGACGAAGATTGCCTTCCTCATCAAATACGTAATATGCAGGTACGTATTGGTTTTCAAAAGCGTCCGTTAAAGCATGTTGGTTGTCCACATAAATGGGTTGAGTAATTCCATGCTCTTCTGCCACCTCTTTGATTTGATCAAGATCGAGGTCTTTTTCAGAACGAGGCATGTGAACAGCAATAACATTCAAATCGTCTTTATACTCATCGCGGAACTCATTCACGTTAGGCATAGCTTCTTTACAAAGTCCACAGCTTACAGACCAGAAGTGGATCAGTGTCGGCTTACCTCCAACTAAATCTTCTTTCGTCATAGGTTCACTGTTCAACCATTCCGTTGCTTCTGGCAACTCAGGCATTGGTGATCTTAAACGCATAGGAATATCCTCCTTTTTAATAGGTAGAGAAAAGGGTCTAACTCTATTGGTTAGACCCTAGAAACTTTGTGATTCAATTCAACTGAAGCTTATAGGGTTTCTTGACCTGGCTTCCAGTTCGCTGGGCAAAGACCGCCAGTTTGTAGTGCTTGAAGCACGCGTAGAGTTTCATCTACATCACGGCCGATGTTGTTGTGGTTTACGACTTGGTATTGAAGTTCACCTTCTGGGCTGATGATAAATAGGCCGCGTAGTGCCACACCTTCATCTTCAAGAAGAACACCATAGTCACGAGATACTTTATGGTTCGTATCTGCCGCTAGAGAATATTGAAGGTCACCAAGACCATTATCTTCGCGAGACGTGTTAATCCACGCCAGGTGCGTGTGAATAGTATCTGTAGATACGCCAATCACTTCTGCATCTAGATCTTCGAATTCATCGAAACGATCAGAAAGTGCTGTGATTTCCGTCGGGCATACGAATGTGAAGTCCATTGGATAGAAGAAAAGGACTGTCCATTTGTCGTTTTTCATGTTCTCTTCAAGAGATACTTTACCGAATTCTTTGTTAGGAAGCACTGCGTCCATTTCAAAGCGTGGTGCTTGTTTTGCTACCATACGTTCTGCCATTTGAAATCCCTCCGAAAAAAATTGTTCGTTTATTTTTTCTCACATGAACTAGTATAACGAGCAAGTTGATTATAGTCAATGTTAAGTAATAATTAATTTAATCTGAATACATTTAGCTATCCTTTACTTACTTTTCTAGTATGGCATAACACGGTTCTCATTAAACAACAAATTGTGTGGAAAGTAAAATCATTTGCATAAAACAAGTCATTCGACACAATTTTTACATAAAAAATTGAAAAACCCTCTGCACTTCCGATATTCTATTATAGGAAGAACATGCTAATTGAAAGGAGTTCTATCATGAATTTATTTGAAGAAGGATTCAAATTCAACCCAACCATAGTGGTTGAATGGCTCATCACTGGGGGACTTCAGATACTTATTTTGCTGATTGCCTTTGCGATTATTAAACCGATAGGAACGAAAGCAATTGAAGCAGCAATCAATCGAATGAGTGCTCAAAGAAAATTATCTGAGGGGAGAAATAAAACTTTACAAAAACTAACTGTAAATATCTTCTCCTATTCGCTATTTTTCATTCTGATTATTATGCTTCTTAGTACAATCGGCATTAATATCGGTCCACTTCTAGCTGGTGCTGGTATTGTCGGTCTGGCTATCGGTTTTGGTGCTCAGGGTCTAGTATCGGACATCGTCACTGGCTTCTTTATTCTATTGGAGCGTCAAGTCGAGGTAGATGATTATGTAACAGCCGGCGGTTATGATGGAATTGTAGAAGAAGTCGGTATCCGTACAACTAAGATCCGCAGCTTCGATGGGACACTGAATTTTGTTCCGAACCGTAACATCTCAGGAGTTGCTAACCATTCTCGAGGAAACATGCGTGCATTAGTCGATATCGGCATCGGTTACGATGAAAATATCGACGAAGCGATGTCTGTACTAAAAGAAGTAGCTGACCGTTTCGCGGAGGATGAGCGATTTAAAGAGGGGCCGGATGTCCTTGGCGTTCAAAGTCTTGGCTCTTCCGATGTCGTCATCAGAATTCTTGGTAAAACCGAGAACATGCAGCAGTGGGGTGTGGAGCGTGACTTGAGAAAAGCCATGAAAGAAGCATTGGATCAAGCAGGTATCGAAATTCCGTTCCCTCATCAAGTATACGTGCACAAAAACGAAAACGAATAAAACCTTTTCCAAACAAAGAGCCCGGTGCATCCAGCCGGGCTCTTTGTTATTGATTATTCTTATTCTGTGGATTCCCATACTTCTACTTTCTTAATTTTGCCATTTTCCATATCCAAAATCTTGAATTGAAGCTCTTCTCCGCTGACGATCGTACCCTCTTTAGCATCATAATCCATCGTATAAATCCAGCCTGATATTGTATCGATATCTTCATGACTCAATTCTACATCGAAAAATTCATTGATATCGGCAATCGACGTTTTCCCTTCTAAAAGGTAATGGCCGTTTTTCAAGCGTTTGATTTCCCGCTCTTCAACATCATCGAATTCATCGCGAATCTCTCCGACAATTTCTTCAATAATATCTTCAACTGTCACAATCCCTGCAGTTCCACCGTATTCATCCATAAGAACAGCAAGATGTGTACGTTCTTTTTTCATTTTTGCTAGAAGGTCATTAATAGGGACATTTTCAAACACTTTCAATGCTTGGCGAAGAAAAGGCCTCAAAGTTCCTTGTTTCTCTACATCTTCATAAAAAAACTCTTTCATATGAATGATCCCTAAAATATGGTCTTTATCATCATCAACGACCGGATACCTCGTATAACGGTTGTTTCTCATGACTCGGATGTTTGTTGAAATGGAATCATTGATATCCAGAACTGCCATCTCCGTTCTTGGAATCATAATTTCCTTTGCTGTGCGATTATCAAATTCAAAGATACGATCAACATACGTATACTCAGAACGATTGATTTCACCCTGCTGGTAGCTCTGAGTCAAAATATGTCTTAATTCATCCTCTGAGTGGACTTCATCTGATTCCTTTGCCGTCTGGAAACCGAATAACCGTACTAAAATATTGGCAGAACCATTCAGTAACCAAATTAATGGATACATCAACTTACTGTATAAAATCAGTGGCCTTGCCAGGAATAATGTAATACCCTCTGCTTTTTGTATAGCCACTGTTTTAGGTGCCAGTTCTCCCCAAACAACATGCAGGAACGTAATAACGAAGAACGCGATGGCAAAGCTGATCGTGTGGGAAAGACTTGATGGAAGATTCAATCCATCGATCAACGGATACAGAAGCACATCCAGGGTGGGCTCCCCTAACCAACCTAACCCTAATGCGGTAATGGTGATTCCTAATTGACAAGCAGACAGGTAGTAATCCAAATTGTTTGTCAGCTTCAATGCATTTTTAGCTTTTTTATCTCCGTCTGCTGCCCTCGCTTCAAGTCTCGTCTTCCTAACCTTAACAATCGCGAATTCACTAGCGACAAAAAAAGCGGTCAACACAATCAGCAGCGCTACAGCCAAGAGCTTTATTGTAGATTCCATAAAACATTTCTCTCCCCTACTCTATGTACTGGAGGCTAAAGCCTCCACGTGTTTATCAGGAGAAGCGACTATCAATTTCTTGACAAACCTCATCTGCCGTCCGGCCATGAGCGCTGATGAAAGAACCTTTTGTTTCTGTATCCATTACCCCCATGACATTCTGATCCTGACCTGAAATGACACAGCAATCACAACCAGCAGCGTCCTCCTGATTTTTCAATTCTACTAGTTCATACCCTTTTTGCTGTAGTGCTGAACGTATATCACTTAAATTCTGTTCAATTCCGATCTTTTTCACAACATCCACCTCCTGCCTCTATGAAAACGTACAAATGTAGTGTTTACTTTTGGCATGAAGGTATTCATAATGACGTGATTACAGTTTTCTTAATCCTCGTTCAACTAGATCAACCCCAACCGTCAAGGCTTTCTCATCCGGGGTTAATGTAGACTGATGCAATCCTGACTCTGAGTCTACTCCAAGCCAGAACATGAAGCCGGGAATCTCCTTCAGCATATACCCAAAGTCTTCCCCTGTCATCGCCATTTTGGCGTCTTGGAACGTATAGTCTGTTTCTTCGACAATCGTCCGGAATTCTTCGACAGTTCTAGAATGGTTAAACACTTGGTGGTACGTTGAACCGTAATCGATCGAGATTTGGCAGTCATTCGCGATTTCATACCCCTGTGCAATTTTTTCGATTTCTGCTTTCACCAGAGCCATTGACTCTGGAGACAGCGTACGAATCGTCCCCTCCAATCTTGCCGATTGCGCAATGATATTTTGGACTGTCCCGCTTTCAATTTTACCGATCGTAATAACCGCACTATCAAGTGGGTCAA
>NZ_JRNX01000192.1 GCF_000786645.1 Halobacillus sp. BBL2006 | reverse complement strand
CAGCGCCCGCCCACGGAAAGCGAGTGATTTCCCGGACCTCCTTTTTCTATCCAAGGCAACGGAAACATGAAAAAGTCTCAAAACTGAGTTTTCATCAATCGGGAGCTTTATGGGAATAAGAAAAATTTCAAGAATAGTAATTAGATTCTTTGAGAAAAGGGAAAAGTACTAGGCTTATCGAATTTAGTTAAAAGAACAGAGAAGGAGGTTCTTTTCGATGAAAACCGTACTAATTACCGGAGCATCCAGCGGTTTTGGTTACATGACCGCGTTAAAATGTGCAGAAAAAGGATTCCGTGTCATCGCAACGATGAGAAATTTGGATAAAGCGAAAGTATATGAAACAGAGTCAATAGATGAAGAGGTGAAAAAAAGAATTGAGATCTGGCAGTTGGATGTTACAGACGCCATTTCCTTAGCCCATTTCCAAGAAAGGCTCACTGAGATCGACCGTGTTGATGTACTTGTCAATAATGCCGGTTTTGCTATCGGTGGTTTTGTGGAACAAGTACCATTGGAGGCTTATCGTCGCCAATTTGAAACCAACTTTTTCGGAGTGATTAGTGTCACGAAGGCCGTACTTCCGGTTATGAGAAAACAAAAGAGCGGGAAAATCCTGAACGTCAGCAGTGTCAGTGGGCTGATCGGTTTCCCTGGGCTGTCCGCCTATGTGTCTTCCAAGCATGCATTGGAAGGATTATCTGAAAGCTTGCGTTTGGAAGTAAAACCTTTTGGAATTGATGTCGCTTTGATTGAACCAGGATCCTATCAAACGAACATATGGAATTCAGGAATGGAGCTGCCGAATGCGGTTTACAACCCAGAGTCACCGTATGCCGAGTACGTTAAGGGCTTATGGAAGGCACTGAATCGCGAATCACACGGGGACCCTCAGCAGGTGGCCGCACTGATGTCAAAACTCGCAGAGAAAGAGAAAATCAGAAAACTGCGTTATCCAATCGGAGCAGGGGTGCGGATGAATCTATTCTTAAAGAGAATCCTTCCGTGGTCCTGGCTGGAAAGAATGGTATTAAAAAATCTACTCTCCTGACTTTCAGAGAACAGGAGACCATTATAAAGGAGAGGAAGTCATGACAATCGCGAATGTCTTAAAAGGGGCGGAACCGATTCGTTTTAAAGGAAATGAGGTCGGAATTCTCGTTTCCCATGGTTTTACAGGTACAACACAAAGTATGAGACCCCTTGCTGAAGCTTATGCTAGGGCCGGTTACACCGTTTCCGCACCAAGATTGAAAGGTCACGGAACAACACCGGAAGATATGGAGATGTCAAGCAACAAGGATTGGGTTGAATCCATAGATGAAGCTTACAACTGGTTAAAAGAACGGTGTGAAGTTGTGTTTGCTGTCGGCTTATCGATGGGAGGTACACTGGCTCTTCACGTTGCCCAAACCTACCCTGATATTGAAGGGGTTATCCCGATCAACGCAGCTATCGAAATTCCAGCGATGGAAAATACAGAAGCGATGGAAGGCCGGTTTATTGATGCGATTGGTTCCGACATTAAAAAAGAGGGAGTGGAAGAGCTGGCTTATGAACGGACCCCTGTTCGTTCCATCAATCAACTCCTTGATTTAATGGAGCAGGTGAAAACCAAACTTTCCAGCATTCATTGTCCAATTCTTGTTTTTGTTTCTGATGAAGATCACGTCGTTCCTCCGCACAACTCTGAAATGATCTTTGATACCGTTTTTTCTGAGCATAAAGAAATCGTGCACTTAGAAAACAGCTACCATGTGGCAACGTTGGATAACGATCAAGATTTGATCATTGAGCGGAGTCTTGAGTTCTTTCAAATGTATACAAAGACGAAGTGAAAAACAAAGGAGCCATGTGGGAAAGGCCAGTATAGAGGGATTTCCCGGGCAATAAAAAGTTTTGAAATTCATTTGCTTTTCTACTATAATAGAAAACAAATCAAGAAAAGTAACGGTATAAAGCCTTCAAGGGGAGCCTTCCGGCTGAGAGTGAACATGGTTCAGACCCTTCGAACCTGTCAGTTAATACTGGCGTAGGGATGGTGGCTTTTTTGATGGTTGAGCAACGCTTAACGGGAACCTCCATCAGGAAGCTTCCCCATAGGTGTTGCTTTTTTTGTGTCTTT
>NZ_JRNX01000191.1 GCF_000786645.1 Halobacillus sp. BBL2006 | reverse complement strand
ATCATTGAAAAGGCGGCCGACTTCTGCCATCCCGTCCATCAACGGTCCATTGATGACTTGCAGAGGAGTTTCAAACTTTTGTAAAGCTTCCTCCAGGTCAGGGAGGAGACCTTCCTTCGTTCCTTCGACAACATAATGGGCTAGACGTTCTTCCAATGTCATTGTTTCAGTTGGAACTTTGACTTCTTTTTTCTTTCCTCGATAAAAAGCCGTGAAGCTGGCCAGGGTTTCATCTGTCGTGTTGAACAGCAGATCGTCGGCTTGATCAATTTCTTCTTTATCAATAGAAGCGTAGCGTTCCAACTTCTCCGTATTAACAATCGCATAGTCCAGTCCAGCTTTTGTGCAGTGATACAAATACACAGCATTTAATACTTCTCTTCCGACAGGCGGCAGTCCGAATGACACATTGCTGATGCCAAGCACCGTCTGGCATGCAGGAAGGTGCTGTTTAATCAGCCTGATACCTTCAATCGTTTCAGCGGCCGATCCGATGTACTGGGCATCACCCGTTCCAATTGGGAAAACGAGGGGATCAAAGATGATGTCAGATTGGTGGAGGCCATATTCTTCGACCAGAATATCATGTGACCGCTTTGCAATTTCAAGCTTTCTTTCAGCAGTGACGGCCATCCCTGTTTCATCGATCGTCCCTACTACAACAGCGGCTCCGTATTTGTGAACCAATGGAAGTACTTCTTTGAACCGGTCTTCACCATCTTCTAAGTTAATCGAATTAATAATGACCTTTCCTTGTGAATAAGTGAGCGCCTTCTCAATAACTTTTACATCCGTTGAATCAATGACAAGTGGAACTTTCACTTTATTTACGACATGTTTCATAAAAGCTTCCATATCTGCGTCTTCTTCACGATCAGGGTCGGCTAAACATATGTCAATGACCTGGGCACCTTTTTTCACTTGAGCGCGAGCAACCTCGGATGCTTCTTCGAATTTCTCTTCAGCAATCAACCTTTTGAACTTCCTGGACCCGATGACGTTCGTCCGTTCCCCGACTAAAATTGGGCGACTGTCCTGATCATCATAAATAAACGGCTCGATCCCTGACACGGCGTGGGGGTGAGATGTTGGAGCTGTTCGTGGCCTTAAAGGGCGTACAGCTTCAGCAATGGCTTTAATGTGATCAGGGGTTGTTCCACAGCATCCGCCAACTACGTTAACCCAGCCTTTTTCAGCAAAGCCTGCAACCTTTGTAGCCAGGGATTCAGGTGTTTCATGATAATTCCCTTCCTCATCAGGAAGGCCGGCATTCGGATAACAGCTGACGTTCGTCGTGGCTAAGTCCGATAAAGATCGTAAGTGATCGCGCATGAACTCAGGACCTGTAGCACAGTTCAATCCGACGACGATTGGGTTCATATGTTCAAGCGATAAGTAAAAGGCTTCAATATTTTGTCCTGCTAAAGTTGTTCCCATCGGTTCGATCGTACCAGAAATCATTAGGGGAGGGTCTTCATTCAAAGCTTCCTTCGCACTTGTGATGCCCAGAAAAGCTGCCTTCACATTCAACATGTCCTGTGAAGTTTCTAATAGAAGGAGATCGACCCCTCCTTTAATTAGTCCTCGTGCTTGTTGTTCGTAAGATTTTGTCAGTTCCTCAAACGTCGTTCCGCCAGTGACGGATAAGGTTTTTGTCGTTGGCCCCATCGCTCCTGCTACAAACCGGGGCTGCTCAGGAGTCGTGTAGCGGCTGGCTGCTTCTTTTGCAATCTGTGCCGCTTTTATGTTGATTTCCTCAGCTAAATATCCGAGGTCGTACTCGTCCAAAACGAGATCTGTCGCTCCGAACGTGTTGGTTTCTATAATATCGGCTCCAGCTTCCAAATAATGAGCATGGATAGAATCCAAAAGGGAGGGGTAAGTAAGATTTAAATATTCATTACAGCCATCATAAGCTTCTCCCCCGAAGTCCTCTGGAGAAAGGTCGGCTTGCTGAAGCATCGTTCCCATCGCTCCATCTAAGACGAGTATTTTCTTAGCTAGTTGTTTTTCAAATAATGTGGATCCCATCAGTAACCTTCCTTTCTTGGCGTTCCTTCGTCTGTTCCTGAATATACTGCGTCAATTCTACTGTCATTTCATAACGCAGGAACGGAGTGATCAAATAAATCCCGTTGAATAAGTCCAGTGCCGTATCGATTAATGATTTGGCAATCGCGATTCCTTCTGCCTGTGCTTTGTCACGATCAGTGCTTACGTTCTCCATTCGTTCAAGAATTTCAGGGGAAAGGGACATTCCAGGCACTTCGTTATGCAGAAATTCTGCATTTCGTAAGCTCGTCAAAGGCATGATTCCTATATAAATCGGTGCGGATATGTGCTTGGTAGCTTCATAGACTTCAATGATTTGCTCTTGATTGAATACAGGCTGGCTTATGAAATAATCGGCCCCATAGGACAATTTTCTTTCCAGACGCTTGACTGCTCTGTTCAAGTTCCTCACGTTTGGGTTAAACGCTGCCGCCACGGAGAAAGATGTGGATTGACCAAGCGATTTTCCTGAAAAAGAAATGCCTTTATTCAATTGCTTAATGTAATGGATCAAATCAAATGACGATAAATCATAAACAGAAGTCGCTCCGGGGAAATCACCGATTTTCGTCGGGTCTCCAGTCACGGCGAGTACTTCTGTGATGCCGAGTGTATGCAAGCCCATCAAATGAGATTGCAAGCCTACTAGATTACGGTCACGACAGGCAATATGCACTAGAGGATTAATTCCATATCTTGATTGAATGATCGAAGCCATGGCCGAGTTGCTGATCCTTGGTGAGGCGAGCGAGTTATCTGCCAGAGTAACAGAATCGACGCCAGCCTCTTGCAAAGCCTTTGCTCCTTCCAGAAAACGGTCTGTGTTCAGACGTTTGGGCGGGTCAAGTTCTACGATGATGGACCGCCCTTGTGTGGCGAGCTCGTGAAGGTGAGGGTTTCGGTTTTCCCTTTCCGCGACTTCGATTGCTGCCGGTTGTTGCACAGGGACCTCTTTTTCTACAATTGGCTTTTTGCCCTTCACTTTAGCCGCAATAGCTTCGATATGCTCAGGGGTTGTTCCGCAGCATCCGCCGATTAAACGTGCGCCTTGTTCATATAAAGCTTGAGCACTTTTTTGAAAGTAGCCAGGTTCTGTTGAATAAACAAGTCTGCCATCCTGGAAACCTGGCAGACTTGCGTTCGGGTAGGCAGATAAGACGGCTTTCTCTGGAAGCGGAACTTCCTCCAGCGCCTGGATCATATGATAAGGACCGAGGCGGCAATTCACACCAACAACGGAAGCCCCTTTGTCTTCCAGCTGCTTCAATGCATCTGTTAATGAAGTACCATCCTGCAGTACGCCTGGTTCATGCATGGAGACTTGAGCAATGATCGGGATGTCTGTTTCTTTTCTGGCAATCTCAAGGACTGTCAAAATCTCCTCTAAATCGTAATACGTTTCGAGTAGTAAGCCATCTACCTCTTCGAATAAAAAACAATAAAGTTGTTCCCGGAAGCTGCGTTTAATCTCATCAAGGGATACAGCCTGTTTCTGGATCCCTCGAATGCCTCCTAATGTACCTACAACATAGGCGCTTGAATGAGCCGCTTGTTTAGCTAACTGGATGGCCGCTGTGTTAATTTCCTTCACTTGATCTTCGAGACCGTACCGTTGCAGCTTGACGTAGTTCGCTCCGTACGTGTTCGTTTGGATCACATCGGCACCGGCTTGCACGTAAGCTTTATGAACATTTAATACTTCTTCCGGGTGAGAAAGATTTAACTCTTCAAAACAATGGTCGATTCCGTACGAATAGAGGAGTGTCCCCATCGCTCCGTCACCAATTAGTGTTTGTTTCTGTAAGGCTTCATTTAGCTTCACGTGTAAGCCCCCAATCGGCAACCTTAGGCTGTTGTTCAAAATTTTGAAATGCCTGTTTGAAATCCTCAATCAGATCTTCTGGATTCTCGAGCCCCACAGATAACCGAAGCAACCCATCTGTGATCCCTCGTTTTCTACGCTCCTCTGGAGGCATAGATGCGTGAGACATACGGGCAGGATAGGAGAGGATCGATTCCACCGCTCCAAGACTGACCGCATAGACGGGGATTTGCATATGCTTCGTCAGCTGCCGTACAGCCTGCTCATCTTTCAAGCGGAAAGAAAGGACGGCACCGGCCCCTTTGCTTTGATACGTATGAGTGAAATAGCCAGGGTGAGCCGTGAAACCAGGATAATAGACTTCCTCTACAAGCGGATGCTTCGTTAAAAAGTTCGCAATTGTAAAAGCGGACTGTGCGGATTGATTCAATCGGCAATGGAGCGTTTTCAGTCCCCGTAACACGAGCCAAGAATCGTGTGCCCCAAGAATAGATCCGAAGGAATTTTGTAAGAATGATAGTTTTTCAGCAACTTCATCATTATTTGTCACGGCAAGACCCGCTACTACATCACTATGGCCGGCAATGAATTTAGTCGCACTATGAAGGACTAAATCGGCCCCCAGCTCTAACGGCTGTTGAAGAGCTGGCGTCATAAACGTGTTATCAACAAAGGTCAAACAGTCATTCGCCTTCGCAAGTTTTGCGACCGCTTGGATATCCGTAATTTTTAACAGCGGGTTGGAAGGCGTTTCGATATATAAAAGTTTCGTATTCGGACGAATTGCCGTTGCAACAGAGTGCAAATCGGTCATGTCGACAAATGTGTGATCGATTCCAAACCTGTGCAGGACGTCGTTTAGGATACGGAAAGTTCCTCCGTACACATCTTCGGAAATTACAACATGATCTCCTTGAGATAACAGCATAAAGGATGTAGAGATCGCTGCCATGCCTGAAGCGAAAGCGAACCCTTTTGTCCCCCCTTCAAGACTAGAGATTGTATCCTCTAAAGCTTCTCTTGTCGGGTTCCCTGAACGACTGTAGTCGTATTTCCCAGGTTGGTCGAAGTCGCTCTGATGGTAGGTAGATGCCTGTTGAATAGGGACACTGACAGCACCTGTATGTTCATCGAACTTGTAATCACTATGAAGCAAGCGTGTCTGCAAGGAATAATCCGTCATTTTATCGTCTCCTCCTTTTTTAATGTAGCAAGTGTTTGATCGAGGTCTTGAATCAAGTCATCAATATGTTCAACTCCTACGGAAAAGCGTAATAATCGATTACATACTCCGTATCGCGTCCGTGTTTCTTCTGGAATATCCGCGTGCGTTTGTGTAGCTGGGTAGGTAATAAAACTTTCCACACCTCCGAGACTTTCAGCAAAGCTGATAACATCAAGGTGGCTGAGAAATGGATTGACCCATGCTTCCTCTTGTAAACGGAACGAGATCATACCGCCTTGGCCAGGGTATAGAACATCTGCGACCGCCTCGTGATTTTCCAAATATTTAACGATGGCTTTGGCGTTTGCCTCGTGCTGTCTCATTCTAAGCGGCAAAGTTTTCATCCCTCTCATTAACAACCAACAGTCAAAAGGGGATAATACCGCACCTGAAGTGTTTTGGTGAAAGGCGAGCTTCTCACAAATTCCTTCATCTTTGGCTACAAGCACGCCAGCTAATACATCGTTATGTCCTCCTAAATATTTCGTTGCACTGTGAATGACGATATCGGCCCCTTCTTTTAAAGGCTGCTGAAGAAGAGGTGTGTACAACGTGTTATCGACAAGTAGGAGCAGCTGATGTTGTTTCGCAAAGCGAGCAATTTCTGGAATATCCGCCACATGCATCAGAGGATTTGTAGGTGTTTCAATATAGACAGCTTTTGTATTTGGGGTGATGAAGTCCTCGAGTGCCGATAAATTTTGGCTGTCACAATAATGGAAAACAACTCCAGACTGTTCTGTAATGTGTTCAAACAAGCGGAAGGTTCCTCCATACAAGTCTTCTGAAACGAGGATTTCATCTCCATGTTTGAAGAGGGAAAGGGCTGTTTGGATGGCTGCCATTCCTGAACTGAAGGCAAAACCAGCTTTTCCTTCTTCAATATCCGCAATCGATCGCTCTAAAATTTGGCGGGTAGGGTTTCCTGTTCTTGAGTAATCAAAGCCCGTGGATTCACCAATTCCTTTATGTCGATAAGGGGTTGAAAAATAAACGGGAGGGTTGATGGCTCCTGTAGGGTCCTCGTTTCGATTTCCGGTTTGCACAAATTTTGTATCTTTATGAGGGGTGTTCATCGTCATTCTCCTTTTGAAAACATATAGTTGAAAAATAAAAAAAGCCTTCTTAAGAAGAAGACTTTAACGTTCGGATCTTCTTCTCATCTTCCAAGTTGGGTTACAACTTGCTGGACGTAGCACCTTACTGGATATACCAGTGGTTGCTGAGGCTTCACAGGGCCAGTCCCTCTGCCTCTCTTGATAAGAAATGGATTCAGTTATTGAATTGGGAAATTCTTTCTCCCTAATGTACACTACTCAATCTCATTTGACAATAGAACAGAAAGAATTTTTTGAAAAATCCGTCTTTAGAGGGGGATGTTAAAAGGGGAGAGAGAAAGCGACAGCCTATTGGCCAAATCTCTTATTTATCCATTCCGCCAGTGCATAGAAAAACCGCCCAATCATTTGAGCGGTTTTTCTCCTTTATTTTGCATTTAGACTGATGGGTTCTGGATTATTAATGCCTGCTTCAATGTACGTTCGGATAAGACGCCAAGTTCCGTTCTCTTTTTTATATGTATTGAAGAAGAGGTTGGAGGAGGGTAAGAGTTTCCAGCTCAATGGATATAAAAAAGGCAGCAAGCCATTCATCATCTTTCAGCTTTGTAAGGCTATGGTCGGTGTAGATCCATGTCATCTTTTTGTCTTCAAAAAGATTGAACGCTTGCTTCCAGCCTTCGATTGACTCTGCATAAGAATAGTCGACAACTTCTCCCTGGCGAATCTCTCTTGCGAGTAACTTTTCGGATATTGTTTCTTTCAGAAATTCGAGATCTTGCTGGCTTGCGCGTTCTTTAAACATTTCGTAAAAAGATTTGAATTCCATTACTTACCTTCCCTTATGTTGTTGAAGTTCGATAAAAGAGAGGAAATTCCTTTTTTATTTTGTTCAAGGGTGGCAACTGGCAAATTCAGTGGCAAATCCCTAAGTTATAAGCGGTGATTTTCAATTGAGAGGCAATGATAGCAAGCCAAACTACATAATTACTAAAAAGCATCGTGTAACGAATTTTCCTTTTTTTTAGAAGGTGACGTGTTTTAAACAAAAAGCCGATCAAGGGTAACGTGAATAAAGTGAATAGCGTAGTCAAACCTAACAAACCTTTCGTTTCACTCATCCACAAAAATTGATCAAAAAGAGGGATAATAATCGTAGGGGAGTAGAGAAAGGAGATGAAATAAATTCCTAGAACCCATGAGGTAAGCATCAATCCTAAGCTCAAGGATAGGAGTGGGATTTTCAAGACAATCGCTCCTTCCGTAGATAATCCCGATTCACCTTGTCGGATTAATAGTATCGTACGTTTGAAGGAGCGATTTGTCAATCTTATCCGTACTTTTTTTGATGAGCTTTTTTCTTTTTTAAATACTCTTCATCTTCTCTGACTTTGATCCATTTTTGTTCGAAAATCTCTGCAGATTTTGCTTTTTCTTCATCAATGTCTCTTTCATTAATGTCTCCGTTGTCGTCATATTTCTTACCGCCTTTGTAGTTAGCATAGCGGCGTGAACGTGTATAGCCCATCTGAAGAAATTTTCTCGCCATATCCATACCTACGAAATCATCTTTCTTTTGGTAATCAAGGAACATCTGATAAATTTTGTCGGAGGATTCCTGAGCAATTTCGGGTGTCTTGAAACGCCAGTGCTCGAGAATTTCACTTTTATAAGGCTCTACTAGCAGAACGCCTTGCTCGCCTCGTCCCACACGGTATCTTTCAGGATTCTTGCGAAAGTTCGTATGTTTAAAATCTATTGAATAGTCAAAAGTCATGATCTCCCCCCTGATAATAGTTATTCGATCCCAAACATATTTAAATTTAAATCCTGGGACAGCTTCTTAATTAAAGCCCCTCCAGCGGTTGAATTTCCTTTTTCATCGATAGCGGGTCCAACTACGCCAATCCCCATGCGGCCTGGAATCGCAGCGATAATGCTTCCGGATACTCCGCTTTTACAAGGAATACCTGCTTCAACTGCATAATGGCCGGAAGAATTGTACATCCCGGATGTCATCATAATTGCTTTAACCGTGCGTAAATGGTGTGGGGGGATCAATCTTTCTCCGTTTTTCGGAGAGCGCCCTCCGCATGCTAAAAAAAGCCCGACCCGTGCAAAATCTTCACAGCACATCATGACGGAATTCATCCGGAAATAAAGATCGAGTGCTTCTTCAACATCTGTGACGAGAGTGCCCGTACTCTGCATGAAATAAGCAAGAGAACGGTTCCTTGCGCTATTCGCTTTTTCCCCTTCATATACTGTCTCGCTCATTTGAAGGTCTTCGCGATTCGTGATTTCTTTAAGGAAATTCATGTAACGGTTGAAGCGGTTTTCCACACTTTGTCCTTTTATTAAAGCGGCAATCGCAATAGCTCCCGCATTGATCATCGGGTTGAATGGTTTGCTCGTGTCATAGGATTCAAGCTGGCTGATGGAATTGAAAAAGTCTCCCATTGGTTCCATGCCTACATTTTGAAAGACGCGGTCCTTGCCGAAGTCTTGAAGGGCGAGCATAAGCCCGATAATTTTGGAGGTGCTTTGCATCGGTACATATTCTTTGAAATCACCGGCAGTGTAACAATCCTGATCGGTAGTAATGATGGAAACGCCGAGTCGGTCCTTCATCGTTTCATCAAAATTAGGAATGTTCATATTTACATTTCCTGCTGAAGCATAGGGTTTGCTGTCTTCAATGGCGTCTTCCAGGTATTGGGTCGTTAGTTCCTGCATATTGTCACTCCTTCAATCCCGTTCAGATACTACCATGTACCCGGATTTTATATTTCTGAAAACAAAAACATGGATAAAACTGTAAGACCTGAGGATCCAAAAATTGGATCCTCAGGTCTTACAGTTTATACCAATTATTCAATTATTCTTGTTTTAAGTAGCGGCGGTCTTTTAGGAAGAGGCGCCAAAACAGGATAAATGCAGGGATTAAGATTCCGAATCCAATTCCATAAATAATAAGCATGTTGTAAAACAAAGATGGGTTCGTAAATCCACCTTCTACGGTTAATACCGGGTAAACGAGATAAGGCAAATGAGCCGACCCATAAGCGTAAATCGCGACCGCATACTGCAAAATGATCAATATGACAGCGAAGCGTGCTCTTCCTCGGGTTCCGTCAGACTTTTTCACAAATAAAAATCCATATCCGATCAGAAAGAACACGATGGAAATGCCAAACCACAGCCAGTTTGCCTGGATATTTTCAACAATCCACTGTGCCTCCACAGGGAATGTGCCGATCGTCAGCACCGCAACGGCAATCGAAACCGGTCCAAGCCAAATTGCATGCTTTCGAAACGTGTGATACGCACTCCAGTCTTCAGCTTCTTTGGCGTAATCCATCAAGAAAACGGATGAGATGAATAGCTCCGTTGTTAGTCCGAACGCAATATGCATGTAAAGAGTTGGATGAGTGAGAAGCTCGCCATAATGCAGACGAGGGTACTCGTTCTCATACTCAACAAATCCGCCTAAAGTAATCGGCAGGATACTGACCAGCAGAGCTGGAATCAATAAACCTGTGAACCCTGAAGTCACACGTAAAAGCTCTCGAAACCTTTGGGCATGGTGTTCGAACACCATGAATGTCGTTCGTATCGTCAATAGAAGAAGGCCAAGAGCTACTGGAACGAGCAAAATGCTGCCTAAAAGTTCTGTTGCAAAAGGAAAAAATGTGACAACGGATACGACGAATATAACTAAAAATACGTTCGTTATTTCCCAAGTAGGAGACAAAAAGCGGTTGGCGATTTGAGATGCAGTCGTCCGACTGGTTCTGCCGTAAATCATCCCCCAGAACCCTGCGCCGAAGTCAAGAGAACCAAGAATAGCATAGACGAAAAGCAAGCTCCATAATATCGTGATTGCTAGTGTGTAAGCTTCCATATGTCGTCAACTCCTTTCTACGAAGATCCCTTGGCTGATAAATCATTGCTTACAGGGTTCCGTTTAAAGTAATGTCTCAAGATAAACCCTGTAACGAACAATAGAGTCACATACAAGGTTAAAAACAAGTAAAACAAAACGTTGACACTGTTTGATTTTGTTGCTGCTTCGCCAGTTCTAAGTACATCTGTAATCGTCCACGGCTGCCTTCCTATACAACTGAAACACCAGCCGGTTTCTATCGCAATCAGTCCAAGAGGACCACTAACAACAAGCACCGCGAGCAGCCAACTGGGAAATTCTTTTTTCAACACATGCTTCCAGAAGAGAGCTAAAAATGCGATAAGGATGAGAACAGATCCAATACCAACCATGACGTTGAAGAGGACGTGGACGTATAAAGGAGGCCACAGCTCTTCCGGCCATTCGTTTAATCCCAGAACTTCCGTATCAAAACGGTCGCCAGCTAGAAAACTAAGGCCATTTGGAACTTCAATGGCATATTTTACGCGCTGATCCTCAAGAGAGGTGTAGCCGCCAATAGATAACGGGGCATATCTTGTCGTTTCAAAAAGACCTTCGGCTGCTGCGAGTTTTCTCGGATTGTATTCATGCAGCATTTGCGCTGTTTCGTGACCGTTGATAGCCGTTGCAAGGGAAGTGAGCGCACCAAAATATAAAGCGATCATCAACGCTTTTTTATGATAGTTACGTTCGGCGGTTGAAATTTTACTTCTCATTAATCTAAGGGCAGCGATCGAGGCAATCAAGAATGAGACGGTCATATAGGCAGATAAGGTCACATGAATGGCTGTGACTCCGAAGCTTGGATTGAAAAATGCAGCCCATACATCAACATCAGTTATGTCTCCATTAGGAGTGATATTGAATCCTGCAGGGGTATTCATCCAGGCATGCACATCTGTAATTAAAATCGCGGAAGCCGTTGCTCCGAGAGCGACAGATATAATGCTGACAATCCTGAGTGAAGGAGGAAGACGGTCAGCTGCATATAAATAGATCGACATAAAAACGGCTTCAATTAAAAATGCGAAAATCTCCATTTGGAAAGGAAGAGCGATGACCTGGCCGACAATTTCCATGAAATTCGGGAATAAAAGCGAAATCAACACGCCTACGATTGTTCCCGATGCAATAGAAACGGCAAGTAAAATCGCAAACCCTTTCGTCCATCGTCTTGCCATTAAAGCATAATCAGAATCTTTTTTAATTAAGTAGAGGACTTCAGCAATGATGATCATGACTGGAAGACCGACGCCTAAAGTAGCGTAAATGATATGAAAGCCTAAAGACGTACCGAACAAAGCCCTGGCCATGACAACAACATCCATAATATGTACACACCTCACATGAAATTTCATCTATACCTAACTTATTTTTCCAATGTGAGGGGTTTTTTATACTCTTATTATGTTTCTTTTATACATTTAACCATCCATTCATCAATAGAGAAGGATTGAATTCTGTTATTCTCTTTTTGGATGGAAAAATAAGAAAAAGCTTTCTCTTCAGCATTCTGAAAATAGCGTTCAACATCTTTGCGTTCTTGATCGTTATCCAAAGTCCTTTTAACCCAATCGGGGAAAGGAAGAGTCTTTTTTCTGGTAAGCTCTTGTTCTATTGAAAGAGTGGCGCCATGTAAAAGCCGCTTCCATTCAGATACCATTAAAGCTCGGACGTGGCTACAATCCCTCATCTTTTCAAACGTATTGTAAAAATTATCGAGATCCTCATCTTCAGGGGCAACATTATCAATCATCAAAAAAATTCCTCCAGGCTTCAAAACACGTTCCACTTCAGTAATGAATGATTCCGGAGAAGGGAAATGGTGGGGAGCAATCCGACACGTGACCGCATCAAAACTCTCATCCAGAAATGGCAGCTCTTCGGCATCGGCGACAACAAAATGAATGTTTGAAAGTGCACGTAAATGCTTTGCTGTATTTTGAAGCATGTCTTTCGTCAAGTCCGTAGCAAAGACACTTCTCACTAGCGGGCTAAGCGATTTTGCTACATGACCGCCTCCTGTAGCGATGTCTAAAACGGTCCATCTCTGTTCCGGCTGCAGCCATTCGTTTATTAAATCTAAATCCCCCTGATTTTTATGAGTGGAGCTTGTGACATAAGCTTCTTTATTCTTTGAGAAATTTGTCTGTACTTGGCGTTTCATTTCATCTGACATGGTTTCCGCCTCCTTTTACTATTATTGTAGTGGCAAAATGTGATAAGCGATAATATGAGTTTCAAATCAAAGTTGATCGCAGAATCAAATTGGTGCAAGGAGTCTCTGAATTGTTGCAAACATCGTCTCAAATAGTGTAACGAGTCTCCAATTAGTGCAAACATATCCACTATCAACGTGATGAATGATCTGCGTATATATTTCTTTAAAAAAGGAAAAGATGGAGGCAAAAGAAATTTTGACATCCAAACGATTTCGTAATATGATATGGAGAAACTACGTATATTTTCGTTGACGAGAAGAGTAGGCTTTATTCCTGAGTCTGTAGAGAGTCGCTGGCCGGTGAAAAGCGATGACCGTATAGAGCTGAAGATCATCTCCGAGAAGTTCTGCTGAAATGTTGAAGAGTAGGGAGAACCGGTTGACGGCCGTTATCCGTTATGTGAACCAAGTGCCGTGCATCATTGCACGGAATATGGGTGGTACCGCGGATCCAATCCGTCCCTGTTTTTAATTTAAAAAGCAGGGGCGGATTTTTTGTATTAAGTGTGCAGGCGACTGCCCAGGGACATCCGCACCTGCAGCAATAATAGTTCATTCATTTATATAAAAAATAAAAGGGTAAGAGGTGGAAGAAATGCGCAGTGTTAACACGAAAGAAGCAGCTTTAGACCGCGAAAATCGCGTCAAAGATTTTTGGAACGCTGAGAAC
>NZ_JRNX01000190.1 GCF_000786645.1 Halobacillus sp. BBL2006 | reverse complement strand
CGCCTGTAACGACCTCTGCTCCTTTTTGTTTTAACTGTTGAATATCACTTGCCGTTTCATCTGCATTTTTGTCATTTACCCTTACCATTACTCCACTATCCAACAATAGATTGGCGGCGGCCGTGCCACTCTTGGCTAGGCCAAGAACAAGCACATGCTTGTAAGGAAAAGATTCTAGTTTTTTCATCAGAACATCACCTCAATGTAGATACCGAGGACGGCAAATACTAATCCAACCGCCCAGAAAGTCGTTACAACTCGCCATTCGGACCAGCCCTTTAATTCGTAGTGATGGTGCAAAGGACTCATCTTAAATACACGTTTACCCGTTGTTTTAAATGATATGACCTGAATTATAACCGATAGAGTCTCCAGAACAAATACCCCGCCGATTATGACTAGCAGCAATTCCAGCTTTGTTAAGATGGCTATGATCGCAATTGCTCCTCCAAGCGCTAATGAACCAGTATCGCCCATAAAGACTTTAGCAGGGTGCGCATTAAATACTAAGAAGCCGAGCAACGCTCCTACGACTGCTAATGAAAAGATGGTGACATCGATATTTGTATCACCAGTCCAAGCGAGAATGCCGAACGCTCCGAAGGCGATAGCTGCCGTTCCGGCCAACAATCCATCTAGTCCATCGGTCAAATTGACTGCATTCGAACCACCGACGAGCATGAATAGGATAAGAAGGGCATACCCGAACCCAAGTTCTACTTCAAACGATGTCCCCGGCACCCCGATGGTCGTCGGAAAACCATTTTGGCTTAGTATTAAGTAAACAACGATAGCTATTATGATTTGCCCAAGCATTTTTTGCTTAGACGTCAAACCAAGATTGCGTTTTAAAGCCACTTTGATGTAATCATCTAAAAATCCAAGTAAGCCATATCCGACCAGAACAAACAAAACTAAAAATAGATGAATGCTTGTTGATTCCGAGTTAAACCAATAGGAAGCGATCAATGTCGTTACAATGACTGCTACAATAATCATCACACCACCCATCGTTGGTGTGCCTGATTTTTTTTGGTGGGACTCAGGTCCTTCCTCTCTGATCGCTTGCCCAAACTTCAATCTCCTTAAGAAAGGGATGATCATCGGCGATATCACGACAGTAATGATGAATGATAATGCCATAGTGATTAGTAATATGTATTCCTCCATGTGGTGCTCCTCCTTTTACTTTATCGTCATCGCCTTAGTTTTAATCTGTTAAATCCTCAAGCAGTTCTTCCAACTTCATTCCGCGGGAAGCTTTCACTAATACTACTGTTTCAGATGTCAACATTGGACGCACATGATGACATAAAGCTTTTTTATCTTTGAAATGGGATGTTTCTATATTCGGGCTGTTTTGCGAAACAGCCTTAGAAATTCTCTCAGAATGATTTCCGATTGTAAAGACCGCGTCGATCTTTTCATCTATCGCATCTGCTACACTCTCATGTAAAGCCTCTGATTGCTCCCCTAATTCATACATATCACCTAATATTAACACTTTTTTTGATTTAGATGTCAATTGACCGACA
>NZ_JRNX01000019.1 GCF_000786645.1 Halobacillus sp. BBL2006 | reverse complement strand
AACATTATCAAAAAAAGAATGAAAAATGTAAAGCGATAAATGCTACCAGCTTCAGTAAAACAAAGAGCGCCCTAATGAGGGCACTCTTTCTTATCTAATATTGCATTAGTGTCAATACGTCGTAGCCATCCAATTTGCTGCGGCCGTCTAAATAAGTAAGCTCGATCAAGAAAGCACAACCGGCAACTTCTCCGCCCAGTTGTTCAACTAAATCGATCGTTGCTTCAATTGTTCCGCCTGTAGCGAGCAAATCATCAATGATCAATACACGCTGGCCAGGTTTAATAGCATCCTTATGAATGGTTAATACGTCACTGCCATACTCCAATCCATAATCAACCTTGATGGTTTCCCTAGGCAGTTTTCCTTCTTTTCGAACTGGTGCAAAACCAATTTCAAGCGCATAGGAAACGGGGCATCCGACGATGAACCCTCTGGCTTCAGGCCCGACTACAATATCGATGTCCTGTTTTTTGGCATATTCAACAATTTCGTCTACAGCTGACTTAAATGCTGGACCATTATCCATTAAAGGAGTGATGTCTTTAAATTGTACCCCTTCTTTTGGCCAATCTTCTACGATGGCGATATGTTCTTTATAGTCCATTAACAACTTCCTCCTTGACGGGCTTAACGTTTACGTTTAAATATTGATTGAACCAATTCTTCAACTCTTTATATGTGGAATAGTACAGGGTCTTTTCAATCTTCAATTGCTTTTCTCTTTCTTGATAAAGCGTTGATTCTTTTAAGTCTTTTTTCGAAGGTTGCGAATTGATCGTAATAAGTCCATCTTTTATTTTAACAAACTCAAGTTCAAAAAACACCTGTGAAATGAAATCTACCATGGAGCGGTCCCAGCCTTTACGTTTGGCCAGTTGATCTCCTTCTTGGTGAAGGTTAAACTCTTTCCGCTTCAACAGCATACCATAAAACCATTTAAAATGATCTCGTGAAGGCCAGGCTTTTAAAAAGGTACTTTCTTCCACTCTATAACAGACGTAAATTTTACTAACCGTTATGTTTTGTATTAGTTCTTCCAATTGTTTGAGATCTTTTGGTAAATCCATAAGAATCAACCCGTCTATATGTTCTTTCGGCTTGAAATCCTTATCCATATAGATTGGAACATCGTGAGGAGCCTGTGCAGCACCATTGAAGGTGACGGCTGCATAAGATTCATCTCCTGGAATAGCAATGCTTTTTTCCACATGTCTTGATCCTCGCAGGTCAAATAGCTGCCAGTCTTCTATTTGAAGATCCTGGATCATAATTTGAAGGTTCTTGCGCCCGTTCCATTCGTTGATGCTTAGTTCTCCTACAATATCTAACTCGTCTGATGGGGCAATTTGGGAATAAAGATCGCCCATCCCAAAAGCAAGTCCATCCACACGTGAGGATTCTGCTTGAAATTGAAATTTCAGATGATTCTTCTTACTGCCAATCAAGCGCACTTCTTTTGGCGAATGTTTGACATGAAATAACGGTTTCGGGTTTCCCATTCCGAATGGGCGAAGCTGATTTACTTCTTCAATTTGCTGTAAGGAAATGTCTTCAAGCTCTACAGACATTTCTATATCGAGGACTTGCTGGTAATCGTCCTCCGTCAATTTCTGTTCAGCAAGTTCATTTAAATCAGCTCTCAATGCATCGATTTGATCAATCGAAAGCGTCATTCCGGCAGCTTGAGCATGGCCTCCAAAGTGCATAAATCGATCCCTTACTTCCATGCAGTTCGCAAACAAATCAAAGGCACCGATGCTTCTAGCTGATCCCTTCGCTTCCCCTTTTTCAAGGTCGATGCCCAATACGATGGCGGGGCGATCGTATTGACGCACCAGTTTAGAAGCTACGATCCCTAATACACCTGGGTTCCATCCCTCTTTTGCTACAACGATGACATTTTCTAGATCATTCGACCTCTCCGCAAGCATTTCTTCTGCTTGCTTCGCAATATCAGCAACGATTTTTTGTCGTTCCTGATTCAATTGGTTGATAAATTTTGCAATTTCCAACGCTTCTTCCACGCTTGAAGAAAGGAGCAGATCTACGGCTGGAGTCGCATCTTGCAGTCGACCAACGGCATTCAATCTCGGGCCGATCGTAAACCCAATCGTTTCTTCATTAAACTCGCCTTCAATGCCGCAAACTTCTTTTAAGGCTAAAATTCCCGGCCGTTTGGATTGCGAAATCGCCTGTAAGCCAGTAGCTGCTAATACACGGTTTTCCCCTTGTAACGGGACCAGGTCAGCAATAGTACCGATGACGACAAGATCAAGTAAATTCTTTGGAAAACGCCCTAACAATGCTTGGGCGAATTTAAACGCTACTCCTACTCCTGCCAACTCCTGAAATGGATAATGACTAGAAGTCTTCGGATGAATAATCGCATATGCATCCGGCAGAACTTCTTGTACTTCGTGGTGGTCTGTAATAATTAAATCGATCCCTAATTGCTTGGCAACATCGGCCTCATGCATCGCCGCTATCCCTGTATCTACCGTAATGATTACAGAGAAACCCGAATCATGAGCAAACCGGAAGGCTTCTTCATTAGGTCCATATCCTTCCGTGAACCGGTTAGGGATATAAAAATCGCAGTCGGCTCCTGCCTCTCTCAGCGCTTCGACCATAACTGTCGTAGAACTGACTCCATCCGCGTCATAATCCCCAAACACCAGGATCGATTCCTCGTTACTGATCGCTTTTCTTACCCGGTCGACCCCTTTATTCATACCTTCCATAAGAAAAGGGTCATGAAGATGCTCGATGGAAGGATTTAAAAAACGGTTGACCGCTTCCTCACTGAAAATTTCCCGTTTCTTCAACAGTTGTTGAGTGAGCGGTGTCAGCCCCTTCAAATGATGACCATCATTCACATCGTCTGTATATGTAAAATTCCATTTCATCTTACTTTGTAACATAAGTTCACCCCTGACCAATCTATTATACAAGAGCGGGACAGGGGTAGCAAACATCTCTATGGAGTTTTATACGTACTGTTTTCTTCCTGGACATTCGTTTCCTCAGACTTCTTCGCCTCTTCACCCTTTTGTGAAGTATGGCTTTTATCTTTTGAAAGTTTTTGGTGTAATGAACGATTCTCTCGCTTTAATTTAAAGTAGCGGACAGCACCGACAGACGCCGTGGCTAATCCCCCTAGCAGTACAGAAATCAAAATGACTAAAATCAAAGGGGCTTCTCCAGAACCAAATAAATAGTTCACTTGAACAGGATCTACGTTAATGACTGCAAATACAGCTATGACTAATGCAAAAATTAGAGCAAAAATAATATATCCTTGACCCTTCATATTTTATCTCCTCTCTTTCCTATCTTAATCTTTACTATAGATATACCCTGTTCCCCTCTCTCTCAATCAAAAAAGCAGCCATCACATACTGTGATAGCTGCTTTTTCTTTTACACCTGCGGGCCGCCAGTTTTTTTCTTTTTGACAAATTGAATTGGTTTGTCCTTAATATTCTTCCCGCGCCAGATCAGCCATAGCTGAGAAGCAATGAACAAGGAAGAGTACGTACCGGCCAGCAAGCCGACGACAAGTGCAAAAGAGAAGTTCGTAATAGATGATGCCCCGAAGAACAATAGCATGACAGCGGCAAAAATGACCGTTAGTACGGTATTTATACTTCGTGCTAATGTTTGCATCAAACTATCATTAACCACTTTCGCGAGCTCCTTAAAGGATTTGACTTTCTTTTTCAACTTCAAGTTTTCACGAATCCGGTCAAAGGTAACAATTGTATCGTTAACAGAATACCCTACTATGGTCAGAATCGCTGCAATGATCGTGATATCAAACTCAAGTCTCGTAATACTGAACAGAGCAATAATGAAGAAGGCATCATGCAACAGTGCGATAATTGCTGTTAAGGCAAAGTAGAATTCAAACCGAATCGTTACATAGATAATGATCCCGATTGATGCGTAAAGAACCGCCAAAGCAGCGTTTTTCGCAAGTTCCTGTCCGACAACAGGTGAAACGGTACTTACGTTCGGCGTGTTCCCATACTGTTCTTCATAATAACTTTGAATCTCGCCGATCTTACCTTTGCTCAATTCACTTTCAAACCGCGCAACGGCTATTTCATTATTGTCACCAGAAATAACAATTTGTTTCGGCTGAACATCAAATTCGTCTTCAAGCGTCTGCTCCACTTGATCGGCGTCAATCTGTTCATTAGCCAAAATTGAAACACGCGAGCCACTAGTGAAGTCAATTCCAAGATTCAGTTTGAAAATCGCGAGTGCTAATATTCCTGCAGCTATTAGCACGATCGAAATTGTGAAGAAGCGTTTACGTAATCCTACGAAATCGAATTTACGTCCGAGAACTTGTGGTTCAACTTCTTCTCCTTCCTCAATATCCTGAACATCTTCCGGCTTGACGCCGAACCATTTTGGACGTTTGTTCAAGAAACGGCTCTTCACCCAAAGACCCATGAATAAGCGCGTTCCATAAACAGCTGTAATAAAGCTGACTAGGATACTGACAATTAACATCGTTGCAAACCCTTTGACTGAGCTTGTACCGAAAATAAAGAGAACCGTTGCGGCAATCAGCGTCGTTATGTTGGCATCTAATATCGTAGACAACGAACGTTTATTACCTGCTTTAAATGCAGACATAACCGATTTTCCAGCTTTCAATTCCTCTTTAATCCGCTCATAGGTGATGATATTAGCATCGACGGCCATTCCTACACCTAAAATTAAGGCGGCAATACCTGGAAGGGTAAGTACCCCGTTCATTAATTCGAATACTAGAAGAATTAAATAAATGTACACAGAAAGGGTAACGACAGCAATTACACCCGGGAACCTGTAATAAGCCATCATGAATAAGAAGATCGTGGCTATTCCGATTGCACCAGCAATAATCGTCTTCTGCATCGCCTGTTCACCAAACTGAGCACCAACTGAAGTAGAATAGGTTTCCTCAAGGTTTACAGGGAGAGAACCTGCATTGAGTAGATCAGCTAACTGCTTCGCAGACTCTACGGTGAAGTTCCCACTGATTTGTACAGAACTGCTTCGGATAGGACCATCACTGAACCCTGGTGCAGAAAGATAAGCAGGATCAGGCTTGCCATATTCCTTAGCAAATGTTGTGTCTGCTTCCTTATAATCTAACCAAATAACCATGACATCTTCTGGATAAGCTGTGTCAGGATTATCCGGAGTATTGTAAATCTCTTTTGAAATCTCATAAAACTTTGAAGCATCTTTTACTTTCAAAGAAACGACTGGCTGGTTCGTTCGTGAATCAAAGGTTTGCTCGGCACTGCCTTCCACCAGATCAGAGCCGTCCAAATACTTTTCACCATTCGCACCTCTAAATGAGAGCTCAGCGGTCGTGGCAAGCAGTTCACGTGCTTTCTGTTGGTCTTCAATACCTGCTAACTGAACACGAATTCGGTTTCCATCTTCGATCGAAATGTTCGTTTCACTGATGCCCAGTGTATTGACACGTCGATTCAAATTTTCAACTGTAGCTTCTAGTACTTGTCTATTGACCTCTTGCCCGTCATCCAGCGGCTCAACATCATAAAGAATTTCAAAACCACCTTGAAGGTCAAGTCCTAATCGAATATCTTTCGTAATGCCTGTTATGGTCGTCCCAATCGTAGCAGCTAAAAGGATCACCACTAAAAAAAAGGCGACGATACGACCTCGTTTCACCATTACGCCGTTTCCTCCTTTATTCCTGAGCACATCCTTTTTGTTCATTATCCAATAAATATGTACAAGTGACCTTACACAAGTTTTGTTTCTCGGATGAGGATGTTTCTCGCTTGTCTTCCCGTAACAATTTTACTACTTATTTCACATTTGGCAACTATTGATTGATTATATGGAAAAATGCTGAAAGCTGTCAATAGAGTTATCTTTCATTATAACCAGCATTGACTGCTTCTAAAGATGCTTCCAGGTCATCGTTTTGATAAGCCTGATTGGTTAAGAAACTTACATATGTATGGCTGTTCAAATGAAAAATATCTTGAACAATGGAGTGCAAGCGTTTTTCTGGATTTCCCTTCCAAACTTTTATCGATAAACAGTCCCAGATCTCTTTTTTCGTTGCACTTTCATATCCCAAAAGTCGAAATTCATCTACTTTACTAATAAGAACAGGGTCAACTTCTTTCTTCCATTGGCTTGCAGTTTTCACTTCTTTCATAACAGTATCTCCTATCTACAGAATTAGATTTCAAAAGAATCGTTTGTCATGCCTTGTCCATCAACGAGCATATACTTTATTGTAGCGGAATTTCAATTCTTTGAGAAGGCGGATCATCATTATGTCAAAACAGACGTTTCTTCATGGAGCTCTCATTCTTGTAGCGGCTGGGTTAATTACGAGGTTACTTGGCTTCATCAACCGGATTGTTGTAGCGAGGGTGATGGGTGCAGAGGGTGTTGGATTATATATGATGGCACTGCCAACCCTCATTTTAGCGATTACCATTACTCAGTTTGGATTACCTGTCGCCATCTCCAAACGGGTATCGGAAGCAGAAGCATTGGGAGACGAAAAGAAAATCAAGCGAATTTTAATCGTTTCGATTAGCGTGACAGGATCGTTGAGTATTTTATTTACCATCGGGTTGTTTCTTTTATCTCCTGTGGTAGCTCACTATTTCTTAACGGATGCAAGAGCCTTGTATCCGTTGTTAGCCGTAACGCCGATCATACCGATTACAGCTGTTTCTTCTGTCGTTAGAGGATATTTTCAAGGTCGTCAAAACATGAAGCCCCAGGCAATGTCTCAAGTTATTGAGCAAATCGTTCGAATCGGAGCGGTCATTGTATTGACGAAGATGTTTTTACCTTATGGTGTTCAGTATGCTGCTGCAGGAGCGATGGCAGCTGTAGTGTTAGGTGAACTTGTGTCATTGATTTACATGCTTAGACAATTCAATCTTCAGAAACGATTCAAACTTAGATCAACATGGACAAAACATGTAAAAGAGGGACGAAACACATTCAATGAACTTATGACCATCGCTCTCCCGACTACAGGGAGCAAATTCATCGGATCTCTGACCTATTTTTTTGAACCGATCCTCGTTGCACAAAGTCTTGCCATTGCAGGAATAGCTGCGGTCGAGTCGACTAAACTTTACGGTGAATTGACGGGTTATATTCTGCCCTTGCTGTTTTTACCTACCTTCCTAACACATGCTCTGTCAACTGCACTTGTTCCGTCCATCAGTGAAGCTGCGGCCAAGGGCAAAAAAGATATTATCCAATACCGAATTCTCCAGTCTATACGTCTATCACTTGCTTCTGGTGGAGTGATCACCATCATATTCATGATTTTTCCAGCCGTTATTTTATTCTCAGTCTATGGTACAAGCCAGGGAGCATTTCTGCTTCAGTTCATGGCTCCTTTCTTTCTATTGCATTATATACAGACTCCTCTGCAAGCTAGTTTACAGGCGCTTGATCTCGCCCAGCCAGCTATGTGGAACTCTTTGATTGGCGCTGTGATTAAATTCATCGTACTGGTTGGATTAAGTTCCCAACCTCAATACGGGATCAACGGAGTGGCTATTGCCATTGTTGTAGGAGTAGTCATTGTCACTTTGCTGCATTTGGCTGTTTTGATCAAACACAAGGTTTTCAAGTTCCCTTCTGAAATGCTGATTCGCTTCTTTGCGGTAATTGGCTGCACAGGGTACGTAGGCTTTGAAATGAAACAACATTGGTTACTAGCGAGCAAGCCTCTTTCCCAACTTATTACAATGGGGATTTCGCTTACGATTTTATATTTTATCCTTCTGTTTGCGTTTAAGCTTCTTCATAAAGATGAGTGGAAAATGATTCCATGGAGCAAAATTCTACCTAAAAAATAGCCCCGTTTGGAGGCTATTTTTATTTGTATTCGTTATTCGCGTCCATTGAGAGTTCCCCTTCCTCATTTATTGTACAAAGAGAAATCTCTTCTACAGACCGAAACCCTTGTTTCTTCACTTCATTCAGCAGCCAATTCTTATTTTTACGAATGGTTTTAAGTCCACTATACTGTACTTCTCCATCTGCAATAAGCACGACAGCGTAATCAGACCCTCCATCATCATTTTTTTCAAATACAGACAACTTACCTGAAGGCTCTAATATAGCGTAGGCTACATCATTAACTTGTTGAATTCCATGCTCGCGGAGTTGTAATAGTAAATCGTTGAAGTTGTATCGCTGGCGTTTCATTTCATACTCATCAATTTTTCCATGTTTAATAAGGACAGAAGGTTTTCCGTCAAACCAGTTACGAAACCGTTGATTCTTCAAAGAAAACCATGCGCTTCCCCACTGGATGATCAAAAGCACGGTCATTGGAACAATCGCGTGCCAAAGAGGCGCTTCTGGCTTTTCTATCAAGAATACGGCAATCTCAGCCAGCATGACGAAAACGACGAGATCCATGACACTCAGTTCACCGATTTCACGTTTCCCCATTAAACGAAATACGAGCAATATTACAAAATAAGTGACGAAAGTTCTAAATATGATTGAGGCTATAACCACGTCCACCCACTACCTTTCATGAAGGTTTGCCTCTTCCTAACATCACCTATTTTTTGATTTTTATTATAAAGGATAAGGCAAACCTTCCTATTACCTTCATCTTACTTCAATAAAGCTCCCGATTGTTGAAGACTCAGTTTCGAGACTTTTTATGTTTCCGTTGCCTTGGATAGAAAAAGAAGGTCCTGGAAATCACTCGCTTTCCATGGGCATGTGGTGA
>NZ_JRNX01000189.1 GCF_000786645.1 Halobacillus sp. BBL2006 | reverse complement strand
TGCCAAATGATGATCTCGAAATCATACGTATACGAATCAAAACGACAGATGGTGGAAATCCAGCTATAGCAGTGAATTCAAAGGCATTCTCCACTCCACGAGCTCCTTACTCAGGATAGGTAGTTTTCAGATTCTTACAAACGTATGGTGGCGGGGAAAACGGCGAGACTCCTGCGGGATGAGAATGACAGGTGAGACCCCTGAAGGCGCAGCCTGAGGAGGCTCAGCGCATGCCCGCGGAAAGGGAGGCGTTTTCCCCGCCACCATCATCGCACATAAAAGTCTCGAAACTTAGTCTTCAACAATCGGGAGCTTAAATTAAATAAATAAATTAACAGGGCTTATCAAAAAAGAGATATGCTCTTTTAAAAGAAAGCATACCTCTTTTAGGAGATTGCAACATTAATTTTCCATTAAGATTCCTGCCCCAGATAGAGCTTCAACAGCTTCTTCTATGGCATCACGGCTGTCTGCAGCAATCGTATGAGTGTGAATTCCGCCTGTTAACTCAAGCAGGAATGAAGCATTGGTGGAATTTACTTGCTCAATAAACTTCTTCACATCACGACGGTTGGATATCCGCAACTGAGCTGTCAGGTCACCATAGATCGGATGTTCAACAACGACGTCTTGCACATGGACTCCGTGGTCAACGAGGATATTCAACTCTTCCTCTGTCTCTTCCGCTCCATGTTGGCAGACGATCGTCTTTTGAAAGGCCAACTCTTCTTTCACATCCGTCATATACATATAACCTTGGCTAGTTGCCACAATCGGTTCATTTCTAGCTTTTAAAAGCGACACGTCCCCTACGATGACTTGTCTTGTTACACTCATTTCCTCAGCTAATGAACTCCCTGTAACAGGGGATCCCCGCTGTTTCAATAAAGATAATATATGCTCTCTACGCTCATGTGCTTTCATCTTTTTAAAAGATTGACTCATGTTTAAAGACTCCTTCATCCAATTTACATACTTATCTATTTCACTCTAGATTTTAGAGTACGGAAACCGAAATTAGCTAAATTGAAAACCTTCCAGTTTCCATTGTTCGATTGAAAAGGTTGTCGTTCCAAGGGATGTGAATAAAATGCGTTCTTCTTCTGCCTGTGGGAAGATCCTTGAAGTGAATACTTCTTTTCCATCATTAACGAATACCTCCAATGATGAATAATCAATGAATAAATGGAGTTTCGTCAACTTCTCTTCCAGCTTCACTCTTCTGAATTCAGTTCGTTTTTTATCTTCAAGATGTGGCCTGGATAACGTAAGAATGCTATCTTTGTAACTAAGAGAGACATTCTGGAAGAGTTCAATCGCAAATTGGTCCTCAATTTCTTCAAACTCAATATTCAGTTCGACCGGTTTCCCTTCGACGCCTCTGACCGCTTTTTGGTCATTTTCAATCGTGATAGATGAATGTAAAAGAACAGGCCCTCTCATTTCTTTTAGTTCTTCTACAGGCTGCTGGATGATTTGTTCTCCATTCCAAGTCAATTCCCGTGGAATCGTCAAGCAATGTACCCATTGGTTTTCAATTGTAGGATGCGCCTGCTCATATTGATCAGGTACCCCCATCCATCCTATAAGAATCCTTCTACCGTTATCATCTAGAGTGGTCTGCGGAGCATAGAATTCGAATCCTCTGTCCAACTCACTGAATGTTCCATGTGTGAATTCTGCCTGTTCATAATCCAGAGTCCCTGCGAAGTAACCGCTTTGATAGGTGTTGGCATAATTCATCCCATCTTCTTCTAAGCCTTGAGGTGATACAATGAGAATATCTTTTCCATTTAATTCAAACACATCAGGGCATTCCCACATGTATCCGAAGTCACCAAGCTGCTCCTCATTGCTCCCAGTTATGTTGCCAAGAAACTCCCAATCAAACAGATCATTAGACCGGAAAAGAACGGCTTTTCCCTCCATATTCTTACTTTGAGCTCCAATGATCATAAACCACTGATCCGCCTTTTTCCAAACTTTCGGATCTCTGAAATGCGCGGTATATCCTTCGGGCAAATTCACGACGACGCCTTTTTTCTCAAAGTTGATGCCGTCCTCAGAAACAGCCAAGCACTGATAGGTTTCCCTATTTCCTTCTTCATCTTTCACGTTTCCAGTATAAAAGAGGTAAAGCAGGTCATCTTTAGTCACAGCACTACCTGAATAAACACCGTTTTTGTCAAACCAATCGGAGGGAGTCAGGGCAGCTTTTTCGTGAGTCCAATTAACGAAATCTTTCGAAATGTAGTGTCCCCAAAATTTTGCCCCATGTCCTGTATCAAACGGCATCCATTGATAGAAAAGGTGATAGGTGCCTTTCCAATGGATAAAACCGTTAGGGTCATTCAGCAAGCCAACGGGTGGCATATGGTGGAAGCTTTGACGATAAGGATCAGCTTCGACTTTATCTTTATATTTATCTATTTCTTCTTGTGCTAGCGCTCGCAATTGTTGATCTTTTTCAGACATGTCTACACCCCTATTTCAAATAATCCTCTACTTCAGCTTTCGTTGGCAATGCTGTCATCGCACCTTTAGTCGAAGCAGCTAGCGCACCGGAAACACTAGCAAATCTAGTGATTTCTTCTAGTTCATTTATTGTTAATTGATTCACTGGTTTAGCGCGTTCGCTAAGCTGATATAAAATACCGGAAACAAACGCATCTCCAGCCCCTGTTGTATCAACCGCCTCAACTTTCATAGCGGGAACAAAGGTGTGTCCATCCTGATTGTAAACATGACTCCCCTCAGCTCCCATGGTTACATAGAGCAACGGAATTTCATAAGAAGATAATTGTTTGACTCCTTCATCAATGTCTGTTTTTCCAGTCAAAAACTCTAACTCTTCTTCTGAAATTTTCACCATATCAGCTTCGGAAAGCATAGAAAGAATCGTTTCTTTTGCCTGCTCTTCTGCTTTCCACAATCCTAATCGAAGGTTTGGATCGTAGGAAATAATCAGTCCTTTTTCCTTCGCTTGTCTTACGGCCGCTTCTGTTGCTGATTTCGCAGGTTCATCAATCATAGAAATCGATCCGAAGTGCAGGACGTTGTGAGAAGTGAATAGTTCAGGCTTCACTTCCGCCTCCTCCAAATAACGGTCAGCACTTGGATCAATGTAAAAATCAAAGCTACGCTCTCCATTTTCATCTAGAGTAACGAAAACAACACCCGTTCTAGTGTCTTTGGTAAGGTACATCGAATCCGTATGGACTCCGTATTCCGTCAATGTTTCTTTAAGAAAGCGACCTAGAACGTCATCTCCAACTTTTCCTAAGAACGTAGAATCCGCTCCTAATCGGGCTAACCCTACAGCGACATTTGCAGGCGCCCCTCCTGGACTCTTTTGGAAGTTGATATTTTCGTTATCGAGAGGAATAAAATCGATCAACGCTTCCCCAAGACAAATAACTCCTTTTGACATCCTATCCATCCTTTCCTTATGTACACTTATTTTTAATAAACCCTTTAAATATCTATTTCCATTATACCTGCATACCCTTGTTCGTTTCCAATATAGAAAAGAAAA
>NZ_JRNX01000188.1 GCF_000786645.1 Halobacillus sp. BBL2006 | reverse complement strand
TCTTTTTTCTTATTCTCTCAAAGCTGGTACGTCGTCAACGTGTTGAACTTGGATGCCTCCCTCGGGTTCATCTATATTGCCGCAAGTATTCCGAGACTGTTGTTCATGATCATCAGCGGGACAGTCGCTGACCGTTATAGTAAAACGAAAATCATGTTTTTGTCCGATTTCATTAGAGGTCTTCTTTTAGCAGGTCTTGTGGTCTGGTTTCTGTTCGGTGGAATCACCTTATGGACATTCGTTGGCTTCGCTTTCTTCTTCGGAATTCTTGATGCTTTCTTCTGGGCGGCTGAGAGTGCAGTCATTCCAATGATTGTCCATAAAGAAAACCTGACGCGCGGAAACTCGATTATCCAGATGACGAACCAAACGTCATTTATCCTGGCCCCAATGATTGCAGGCGTCATCATCGCCTATGGAAATTATGTCGCAGTGTTCGTAACGACAGCCGTTATGCTGATCATTGCCAGCCTCTTCATCTTTTCTATGAAAATTAAAAACTCAGACACTCAGCAAGAAAATAAGGAAAAAGATTTCTGGGAGACGTTCAAAGAAGGTTTTGTCTATGTAAAAGAATCCCGATTGTTGACATTGATCGTGCTTGCGACCGTATTCCTTAATCTTTTTATTGTAGGACCGATGTCGATGGGGCTTCCTCTTTTTGTGAAAAATATCTTGGAAGGATCAGCGGTGGATTTCAGTTTCTTAGAAGCCGGCCTTGCCGGGGGAATGCTTGTTGGATCCATACTGATCGGTATTTTGAATGCCAAAAAAAACCGTGGAAAGTTGACTTTAAGTACACTCGTGCTTTCAGGCATCGCTTTTACAGGGTTGAGCTTCACGACAGAGTTATGGCAAAGTATTCTCATGTTAGGGTTATTCGGGATGTGCCTTTCCTTTTCCAATATCTCTTCGATATCGGCAATCCAAAGCATCATCGATGAAAAAGTATTGGGACGCGTGATGGGATTAATCTCTCTTGCTTCCATGGGGTTGATCCCTGTAAGTTATGCGATTACGTCAGGAGTGCTTGCTTTAGGAGTGTCTATCGATAATATCATGGCAGTGGGCGCAGTCTTAGTTACTTTGTTCGCAGGTTTTGTTTTTCTAACATTTAAAGAACTGAGAGAGCTGGATTAGAAATGAAAACCACCTCCTGAGAGGTATAAAAAGAGAATAAAAAGGCTATTTTCCATGTGAAAATAGCCTTTTTATTCTTTTAACATTAGATAGTGAGTGGAGTTAGAATATTTATCAGCTTTTGTAAATCCAAAGGAAGTATAGAATTGATCTCCTTGTTTTGTATCGGTATGAAGAACTAAAACATCAAAATTCATTTTTGCATAGCTCTTAATGTTATTTAATAACAGCCTCCCCACCCCTTTTCTGCGATAAGCTTTAGAAACATAAAACCTTCTTAATCGAGCTATTCTTTGCTCGTATGAAAATGGATTTACGTTAAGCCCGCCAATCGCAATAATTACTCTTTCCTTGTTAAACACTCCATAAATTGCCTCTCCACAGTCACTAAAAGTGTTCGAGCCATCATCATAATCCCTTATTAACCTTTCCAGAAAACGAAAACCATCTTTTTTGCCCTCCGCTGCTAAATCAGATAAATCATACTGCATCAGATTTTCAATTTTTCTTACTTGGAATTCGTACATATACACACCACTCCAATAATCTGATAATAAAAGAAGTGTCTCCCTTACCTTAAAGGAAGACACTTTGATGGTTTATTTTATGACAAGTACAGGGCATGATGCATGCTGAACAATATTGTTACTGACACTGCCGAGGAAAATTCGTTTAACATTACCTAATCCACGACTTCCGACAATGATAAAGTCGATGTCGTTTTCTTTTGCATACTCGCATACATTTTCGCCAGGATTATTTTCTAATTCTCCAACGAGAACGTTTGTGACAACAGCGACATTCTCTGATTCGATCTCTTGCTTGATTTCCTGCAAGTCAAATTCATAATTTTTAGCCATTTCATCGCCTATCTGTTTAGAGACAGCTCTGTTTGTGAATGGTCCTGTAGGTTTGACGACGGAGACGATGTGGATCTCTCTGTCCGGTGTTTCCACTGAATGATTTTTTGCTTCCAATACGGCCTGTTTACTAGGTTCACTGCCATCATAAGCGACGAGGATTTTCTTAGTCATTGGGAAACCCTCCAAATTATAAATTTTATTAACTAACCTACACCCTTATTTTATCACATTTGACAGCGTTTTCATATGGGAGCTAAGCCTTTCCACCAAAGTTGTGAAATTTGTCACAATATATACACGGGTAGGTATATTGTATTTTGTTTTACCCGGGAGTACAATTTAACTATCGACTTATTGTGAAATAATTCACATTTATTATCTTATCTAATACCCTATACTGTATTTACTTAATGAGGAGTGAGGTTGAATGGCTAGAAAAATCATTATTGTCGGCGGTGTGGCTGGAGGGGCTACAGCTGCAGCAAGACTGCGAAGGCTTAACGAGAAAGATGAAATTATTATGATTGAAAAAGGAGAATACATCTCTTTTACGAATTGCGGTCTGCCCTATTATATCGGTGACGTGATCACCAACCGGGATTCACTGCTTGTCCAGACGGTTGAAGGAATGTCCAAGAAATTTAACCTTGATATCCGCAACTTGAGTGAAGCCGTGGGCATCGATCGAGAGAACCGGACGCTTGCGATTAAGGATTTAAGAACGGGTGACCTATATAGAGAAAGCTTTGATAAATTAATTCTATCTCCAGGCGCACGGCCGATTGTTCCTCCTTTTGACGGGTTAAAAGAAGCCAATCATGTATTTACCTTGAGATCTGTGCCTGACACCGATCAAATCAAGGCATGGGTCGATAACAAACAACCGGAGAGAGCCGTCGTCATCGGCGGAGGTTTTATCGGCTTAGAAATGGCAGAAAACTTAGTGCACCGCGGAGTACAGGTGACGCTCATAGAGCTGGGAAACCAGGTCATGGCACCGCTTGATTACGAAATGGCCTCTCTCGTCCACAAGGAGTTAGTGGATAAAGGAGTACAGCTGATTTTGGAAGATGGAGTGAAGGCCTTTGAAAATGAAGGAAAAACCATCATTCTCGAAAGTGGGACGAAATTATCCAGTGACCTTACGATTTTAGCGATCGGTGTTCGTCCTGAGAATGAGCTTGCCGAACAGGCAGGACTTGAAATTGGCAAACGCGGTGGAATCGTCGTCAATGAGCATCTTCAAACGAGAGATACGGATATTTATGCTGTTGGAGACGTAATCGAGGTCAAAGACTATATCCAGCAGGTTCCGAGGATGGTGCCGCTCGCCTGGCCAGCCAATCGTCAGGGAAGACTTGTGGCGGATCATATCCATGGAAAAGAAGCTTCCTATCGAGGAACGTTAGGAACTTCTGTGGCAAAAGTCTTCGATCTAACTGTGGCTGCAACAGGAAACAATGAAAAGGTGCTGGCTAACTTAGGCATAAATTCAGAAGCGATTCACATCCACCCGGCGTCCAATGCCACATACTACCCTGGCGGTCAGGCGATTGCACTAAAACTGATATTCGACCCTGAGACAGGCAAAATATTCGGTGCGCAGGCTGTTGGATACAAGGGAGTAGAAAAACGAATCGATGTGATTGCCACAGCGATTAAAGGTGGATTACATGTGGCGGATCTCGCGGATTTGGAGCTCGCCTATGCCCCTCCTTATTCTTCCGCCAAAGATCCTGTGAATATGGCGGGG
>NZ_JRNX01000187.1 GCF_000786645.1 Halobacillus sp. BBL2006 | reverse complement strand
AACAATGGCAACCAAACCCCGCCAGTCAATCCCAGCAAAATATAACCAATGGAAGCAGCTCCGGCAGCGATACCCGCGTATGGGAGTTGAGTCATCACGTGATCAATATGATTGGAACCCGCTCCTGTAGAGGACAGGATCGTTGTATCGGAAATTGGAGAACAATGGTCACCGAATACTGAACCTGCTAATACAGCAGAAAGAGCTGGTAAGATAAGCGCAGGTTCTGTTACGGCTGCAATTTCTCCGGCAATCGGCAGCATGATGCCGAACGTTCCCCAAGAAGTTCCTGTAGAAAGTGCCATAAATCCAGAAATAACAAAAATTATAAATGGAAGAAAAGCAATATTAATATCTGCTTGGCTGAATTGCTGAGCCAAAAATTCTCCTGCACCTAATTGTCCAATGATATCTCCGATCATCCATGCGAAGATAAGGATATAAATGGCTGGAAGCATTGCTTTCAACCCTTCAGTAAACACATGAGACATCGAAGACTTTGGCTTGGGCTGTCCCACATAGAGGGCTCCAGCCACAGCTACAGCTGCAACTCCACCGATGAATAGTGAAATATTTACGTTTGTATTTGCAAAAATAGCAAGTAGATCAACGGTTCCCTCAGTATTGTTTACACCAGTCACAACCATTGAAATTACCGTTCCTGCAACTAAGGCAACAATAGGAAGAATCAAATGTGAGATTTTTCCATTATCATGTTCCTTGAATTCATCATTCAAATCACCAGGTATATCTCCCCTTTTAGGGTCCGTAAGTTTGCCTGTCTCCTTAGCACGTTTTTCATGGGCGCGCATTGGACCGATATCAAGCTTTAGAAAGATCGTCAAAAAGACGAGTAGGAGAGCTGCAAAGACATAGAAATTAGCCGGAATCATTCGTACAAACGCTTCTAACGCCTGATAATTTGTGATCTCATTTGCTGCTAATATACTGCCGATCGTCCCGATAATGTAAGCGCCCCAGCTTGAAATAGGCGAGATAACGGTAACAGGAGCAGAGGTAGAGTCGATGTAATAAGCTAACTTTGCTCTCGATACGTTGTATCGGTCCGTGACAGGTCGAGCAACTTGACCCACGGCAAGGGCATTGAAATAATCATCAATAAAGATAATAATACCTAGAATAGCTGGAATAAGCTTAGCACCGCGACGTGTACGGATTCTCTCAACCGCCCATTTTCCGAAGGCCTGACTTCCGCCTGAAGCCGTCATAAAGGCTGTCGTAATACCTAGAAGAAATAAAAAGGTAAGCAGGTATAAATTTCCTGTGTTCAATGATCCTTCACTGACAAAAATCGTTGCAAATAAAGACCATATTAAGGAAAGTCCAGCACCTATATCCAATTGCGTGAGCATAAATGCCCCGACGATAATCCCTATACCCAGGGATAAAATAACTTTTCTTGTAAATAATACAAGTAAAAGCATAAGTACTGCTGGAATTAAAGAATAAATGGTTCCTTCCATGATGTTCCCTCCGTAATTCTATTGATGTAATACGGGATAATTGGAAGGCTACTGTGGATAAAATTGAGGAATAAAAAAAGACAATGATAGAAAATAATCCATCATTGCCTTTGTGGCAATTCGATTATCCTCCATTTCGATCAGTAGCGCCCCATGCACCCAAATGAGCATGCATGACAGTGTATCTCCTCTTAAGAGAAACTACACCAGACTAAGATTGATTGACTCTCAACCACAGTCTTCGGCAATCACCCCTTTCTCCAATGTTCATAGCTTGTCATTGCTTCCATTGAATACTCTTGATGATCGCTCCTCTACCTCACCGATCTGATAAGGTCACGCATATTAAATTCTTTGCCATTTTATCAGCTTGATAGAATTATTGCAAGGGATCCATCGGATAGGAAAAAGATGGATCTCCGTCTTCACCCATTCCACCTCCATAGAAGTTCGGAACTTCTCCTAATATCGTAGCTGTATCGATAGGGATGTCGGTTTCTACAGTCGTCGTTTCTGTTGAGAAAGGAATCACAATTCGTACGTTAACTTCAATGTGAATCGACAATTGAAAGAGAGCAGCATTGATCCCATATTCCTTAATTTCACTTTGGAAATTCGATTGCACATCTCCAATAACACGTAACTGTACAGGGACTTTAGGACCCAGGTTAGCTAAGATCGTATTATTAGTCGCTTGGCCTACGGGAATTTCGATAAGCGTTGCTGGTTGTTCTCCTAAGTCCTCCTGTGTCATGTCAGGATCAATATCAGGCTCTAGAGAGGTATCCTCCATAGGCAGCTCATTCAGCTCCATTCGTTTTAAAAAGCTTTGCACGCGGTAAGTCGTGTTGCGCAGTACCCGGTTCACTACTACTGAATTCCATCCCATATATACAATATTGCCATCTGTATCTTTCTCCATTTTGACTAGATCATTAAATTGCAGGTCTTCCGCAATTTGTTTATTGACCGCTTCGTTGATCGCATCTCTTGCCAGCTGTTGTGTTTTTGTTTCTGCAATCCCGATGAGAGCCGGGGTAATCCCTCTGTTAATGAACCATAGACTCAAAGCTGTAAAGATTATAAAAAACAGAAAAGTCAGTACAATTCTTTTCCCAATTGAGGGTCCATGGGTGGCGTTCTTTTTGGTCATAAAACAACCCCTCCTGACCTAACTATATGCCATCAGAAAAGGGTTTAGGCATAATCTTATAAACTTATAGAATCTGCCTTCCAATTAATGATCACTCTGGCATAATATCTTGGAGAAGGGCATCTTCTGCACAGGAAAATCAGCTTATCAAACGTCACGATCATTTCTTGTAGATCAGTCTCTCATGTATGTCCCATCCGCACATAAAAACCCTCCTTCATCCAGCCAGAAGCTAAATGGAGAAGGGTTTTTCTAATTAATCTGAAGTTGATTTCAGAGCTTGAGTCAATACATCTCTGAGCAGCTCTGGCATATAATAACTCTTCTTGGCAGCATAAGCAATCTCAGGAAACAGTCGGCCAAATGTAAAAGTGTCTGCAGTGGCAAGGGTATAATTTCTGTCTTGATCAATCGGCTCTCCATTCAACGTCACATTCCTTACATGTGTTTCGCCATCGCGACCTTCGATAACTTCTATATCTACCCCGCTAAAAATCATTTTTCCAATGACTTCTCCCCTGAAACCAAAGCCCTTTAAACGGATCTCGGTCAATTTTCTCGTATGGGCAACACGGATCACTTCAAGAATTTCGTCACCTGACAGCTCAACTTTACACGGATTCATCGGATGAGGACAAATGCGGTGGACGTCTTCATAAGTGATTTCCCCCACCCCTAAATGATCTAATAGAATACCTGCATTCAGCATAGCAATGTCAGCATCCGTCCACTTTTGCAATTCTTGCGTAAGTCTGTTCATTAAAACCGTTTCTTGAAACCAGGCAATGTAAAGTGGTTTATTCAAATAGGTCACAGGAGTTTTCAGGTGAGCGACTGCTTTCTCCCTTATATCCTTCACTTCTTTTGTAACCTCTTCATTTTTCTTTAAATTTTCTGTAGGGACCGCATAAGCTTCTTTGCGTTCCAGTTTCCTGCTCTCATGGTCCCAAACTAGAATCACTTCTCCCAAATGAGTCCCGTGTTTGCCGGCTGCAGTTAATAACGCACCATCTATATACTCACCATTTTGAAATAAGTGATGGGTATGTCCACCGATAATGACATCGATTCCGTTATATTTGCGGGCGATTTCCTCATCATCATTGATCCCTAGATGAGATAAAAGCACCACAATATCAGATTCCTCTCTAACGCTATCCAGCACGGTATCCAATACTTCGAAAGGAGAGGATACGTCCCAGCCAATCTGCTCGTAGAATGTTTTAAATGGAGCAGTTAGACCAATCACTCCGATTTTCGTCCCTTGTTTAGATGTAATGATTTCATATGGTTTTAACCACGGGGGCTGGGGCTGTTTCCCATATTGTAAATTAGCACAGACCACATCAAATTGTGCTTCATCATACAAGGTGTAGAGGTCTTCACTGGACAGTGTAATGCCTTCGTTATTCCCAAGATTAGCGACATGATAACCTGCTTGATTCATAAGCGTGACATTGCCTTTTCCCATCAATCCTTCTGCAATAGGATGGAAACGATCGACATGATCCCCATTATCCAAAAGCCAATAAGTTTCGTCTTTACGCTTATGCTTCTCTATTTGTTCATTAAAATAGCCTACAATTTGTGGCCAATTTTCGAAATGACTATGTAAATCACTCGTATAGTATATAAAAAGTTTTTCCTTCATCATCAAGTCTCCTTATCCGATTCCTTGCCATATTAAACGGATACCGATCAATATGAGCAGTACCCTTAAGAACCATTCAACTGCTTGTCCATGAAGTCGGCGGTTGATCCAGGCCCCTATGGTCCCTCCGAGATAAGCTCCAGGAATGAAATAAAGTGTGTACGCCCATTCCACATGTCCCAAAAAGATATGGGTAGCGGAGCTGGAAATACTCGCAAAAAATATCATAAACATCGAAGTAGCCGTAGCTATATGAGGTGGGATTTGAAAAAGCAGAATCATGGCAGGTACCATCAATGATCCCCCACCGATACCAAGCAAGCCTGATAGCATCCCGACAACAAATGATAATACCAAACCGATGGAGATCGGCATTTGGTATGTAAAAGTCTCACCGTCTACGACTTTCTCTCTATACATTCCATTATGGAACAATGTAGAATCAGCACTTTTTCTAGGAATAAAGAACAATAAAGACACAAGGATCATGATGACGCCAAAGAAGAGCGAAAATCCATCTGTCTTAAAAAATTGGTTCAACCATGAACCTATTATTCCCCCAGGTACACTTCCAATTAAAAAAATGAGTCCGACTTTCTTATCTACCCGTTTATGCTTCATATAGGAAATTGCTGATGACATGCCCGTGAAAATCATGACAACTAATGATATGCCTACGATCGATTGAGGAGTTACCCAATCAAAAGAACTGAAATGATCACCTAAAAATAATAAGGATGGAACTAAAATCACGCCTCCGCCTAACCCGGCGATACTACCAATCAGTGCTGTTAATAATCCAATGATGAACATGGTCATGATGATCATAAAAAACATCCTTTACCTCTATATAGATAATATTATAGTATCACGTTTTCTATTCTTAAAACATCCAAGCCTTTGTTAAGATTTAATGTCACCATACAACCTCATACTTAAGCTTTTTTAATGGATTAAAGGGTTATTTAGCAATGGCAACAATGCACCATACTTTTGGTTGGTATTTCAATTTCTTTCCCTTTCATCTTATATTGCAGTGAACTATAGTTCTAATAATTACTGTGTAGATCTTATTTATGAAGAACTTTGTTTGGTAGTTGATGTTACCAACAACTCTTGGTATTCAGCCTTTCTATAACGCAGGTGAATGGTTTAGTAATAACTTTATCAAAATTAACAACAGATTTACCCATAGCAAGTACCGACAATTCTATAATTTGGTTAGAAATCACATGAATTTGGGAAATGATTTTTATAAGACCTTAAAAGGTGGGCGTTAATTTATGAGTGAAACATTCACAAGACAGATCGATAAAATGGGAAGGCTGGTAATCCCTAAAGAAATCAGAGACCATCTGGAATTGTCTGATCAAAACCTTAAGCTCGAACCCTTGAGTCATAAAAAAGGCCTGAAGCTTTCTATAACCAATGACGAAGGCGAGGCAATTAAGATGCTGGACAGCTATGGCCGCCTGCTTATCCCCGCCGATTATAGAAATGAACTGGATTGGAATCAAGAAAAGAAAATTTTTATTACGTTCAACCATGACTATGCTGTCCTCCAAGACCTAGTTCAAGTGTGTGAAATTTGTGGATCATCGGACTCGCTGGTATCCGTTAAGAAAAAATTAGTTTGTGAGGATTGTTTGGGGGATGGAAATGAACAAGTGGTAGACCGCTGGAGAGATTACATGCAGGAATTAGTCAGCTCTTACCTCGACTATTGTGAACTTTCCCTAGAACAAGAAGATGAGGAAAGTATTCATCAGGCCCGTGTCCACGGACGGAAAATTCGTGCCATACTAGAGTTCATCCATGTCCACAGCCACCCATTAGTGGATCGTTTAAATGCCGCTCATAAACGTTTAGGAAAAGTGAGAGAACGTGATGTGTTTATTGCAGAGTTTGAAGAACGTGCAGTACAGGCTTCTAAGGAGCAGCATGAAGAAGTTTATCGTCAGCTCAGCGACCAGGTAGGCAAGAAAAGACTTAAGCATCAAAAGAAACTTAAAAATAAGCTTCCTAAAATTATCGATGAAACTTTTGTAGAGCAATGGGAACATTTTAAGGATAAAGAACTGCGATATTACGTCCTGCCTCTTCAAGTTGAAGAAAGGATTCAGGAATTCGAAAGCGGGTTTGTTGAAGCAGTCGAACAGTATTTAGAAGTTTCTTCAAAGCAGGGGCAAAATGATGAAAAGACATTGGATGCCTTGCACTCAGTCCGTATTATTTCTAAAAAAACAAGGTACATTCATAATGCACTCCATACAATATATGAATCTGACTACAAGCAAGAAGCAAAATACTTCAAGTCATTTCAGAGGCACTTAGGTGAAATCAACGATCTAAAAGATTGGCTTGAAATATTCAACAAATACCGGGGCGATATCGACAGTAAGAAAAAGCATACAAAAGCAATTAATAAATTGTTGTTGAACGAATTGCACAACCTTATTGATGAATTGAATTTGGAGGAAAGCATTCAATACTTAAAGCAATAAAACTCTGCTACAACTATGAAAAAGAATAAGATAGATCCCGGAATATGGTATGAAGTGTAAACCCCTCCCCAATTAAAAAGAGGGGTTTTTTCATTATTTCAAATTTCAACTAAATTTAAGGGATACAGTTAGGGTACCTATAAACATAAAAAATACCCCCTGTCACAAATATTGTTGTAACAAGGGGGGGGAAGTTATTATCCGATAGAACCTTCCATTTCGAATTTGATCAGGCGGTTCATTTCTACGGCATATTCCATAGGCAATTCTTTTGTGAAAGGCTCAATGAAGCCCATGACGATCATTTCAGTCGCCTCTTCTTCAGAGATGCCTCGACTCATCAGATAGAACAATTGCTCTTCAGAGACTTTAGAAACTTTCGCTTCGTGCTCTAGAGAGATGTTCTCATTCATGATTTCATTATAAGGAATCGTATCTGAAGTGGACTCGTTATCCATAATCAACGTATCACATTCAACGTTGGATCGAGCACCTTCAGCTTTTCGTCCAAATTGAACAATCCCACGATACGTTACTTTACCACCATGTTTAGAGATGGATTTAGAAACGATCGTAGAGGACGTGTTCGGTGCCAAGTGGTGCATTTTAGCTCCTGCGTCCTGGTGCTGTCCTTTACCAGCAAGTGCGATGGATAGAGTCATTCCACGTGCTCCTTCTCCTTTAAGAAGAACAGCAGGATATTTCATCGTAAGCTTGGATCCAAGGTTACCATCAACCCATTCCATTGTTGCGTTAGACTCGGCTACCGCACGTTTTGTAACCAGGTTATAAACGTTGTTGGCCCAGTTTTGAATTGTTGTATAGCGGCAATAAGCGTTATCTTTCACGAAGATTTCAACTACCGCACTGTGAAGAGAGCTTGAAGAGTACGTAGGTGCTGTACAACCCTCTACATAGTGTACAGATGATCCTTCATCTGCAATGATCAACGTACGTTCAAACTGACCCATGTTTTCTGAATTGATACGGAAGTAAGCCTGTAGCGGCGTCTCAACCTTCGTATCTTTCGGTACATAGATGAAAGAACCTCCAGACCATACGGCTGAGTTCAACGCTGCGAACTTGTTATCAGATGGAGGAATGACTTTACCGAAATATTCTTTAAAGATATCTTCATTCTCTTTAAGAGCAGAATCGGTATCTTTAAAGATGACCCCCATATCTTCAAGGTCTTTCTCCATGTTGTGATAAACGACCTCAGATTCGTACTGAGCGGATACACCGGCAAGGTATTTTTGCTCAGCTTCAGGAATTCCTAAACGATCGAAGGTGTTCTTAATCTCTTCAGGAACTTCATCCCAAGAACGTTCGGAACGTTCAGAAGGTTTAACATAGTACGTAATATCATCAAAATTTAGTTCGGACAAGTCGCCGCCCCATTGAGGCATCGGCATTTTATAAAACTGCTCTAAAGACTTAAGACGGAAGTCGAGCATCCACTTAGGTTCCTCTTTATAATTGGAGATCTGTTCAACTACTTCTTTCGTTAAACCTTTTTGGGTACGGAAGATCGAAACGTCTTTCTCATGGAACCCATACTGGTATTCTCCGACTTCTGGCGCTTTTTTAGCCATGATTATATACCTCCTTTTGGTATTGAAACAAGCTTAATCCTGCTTCTCTTCATCCACACCTTTTTCCATTGCCTTCCAGGCCAACGTGGCGCATTTGATTCGTGCTGGAAATTTAGAAACTCCTTGAAGAGCTTCGATATCTCCTAAATCAATATCTTCTTCATCTATTTCCTTGCCTTGCATCAAATCCGAGAAGATTTCAGACATTCTAAGTGCTTCATCTATTGGTTTTCCTTTTATAGCCTGAGTCATCATGGAAGCCGATGATAAACTGATTGAACAACCTTCTCCATCGAATTTTGCATCTTTAACGACTCCTTCATCCACTTGCAATTGAAGCTGGATGCGGTCTCCGCATGTAGGATTGTTCATATCGACCGTCATATGATCGCCTTCAATCGAACCACGATTTCTCGGGTTCTTATAATGATCCATGATGACTTGGCGATATAGCGTATCTAAGTTATTAAAAGACATCGCCAAAATACTCCTTTGTTGTTTGTAATCCTTCAACAAGTCGGTCAATCTCTTCTTCTGTATTGTAAAGATAAAAACTAGCTCTCGCAGTTGCAGATACTTCAAGCCATCTCATTAATGGCTGCGCACAGTGGTGACCAGCTCTAACAGCTATTCCTTCAGCGTCAAGCACTGTAGCTAAGTCATGAGGGTGAACGTCTGATAAATTAAACGTGACTAACCCTGCCCGTTCTTGTGGACCGTAGATAGTCATTCCATCTACCTTGCTCATTTGCTGTTGGGCGTACTCCGCAAGTTTTTGTTCGTGTGCTTTAATGTCGTCCAGACCAATTTCAGTTAAGAAATCGATCGCTGCACCTAATCCTACTGCACCAGCAATGATTGGTGTCCCGCCTTCGAATTTCCAAGGCAGCTCTTTCCAAGTAGAATCATACCAGTTTACAAAATCGATCATCTCGCCACCGAATTCAACTGGCTCCATCTTATTGAGAAGAGATTTCTTACCGTAAAGGACGCCAATTCCCGTAGGGCCACACATTTTATGACCTGAAAAGGCATAGAAATCTGCGTCAATGTCTTGAACATCGATTTTCATGTGTGGAGCACTCTGTGCACCGTCCACAAGCATCACAGCCCCTTGCTTGTGAGCCATTTGTGCTATTTCTTTTACTGGATTAATCGTTCCTAAAACGTTGGAGACATGCATGATGGCCACTATTTTAGTGTTCTCAGTAATCGTTTCCCTTGCATCATCAAGGTTAATCGTTCCATCTGACTGCAACGGCATATATTTTAAAGTAGCACCTGTCTCTTTCGCTACCTGCTGCCAAGGAATGATATTACTATGGTGTTCCATTGGAGTGATGACAATTTCGTCACCTTCTCCAAGGTTTGTTCTTCCATAACTTGCAGCAACAGTATTGATTGCTGTTGTAGTACCGCGGGTGAAAATGACTTCTTGAGTACTCGCTGCGTTAATAAAGCGTCGTACTTTTTCACGTGCTCCTTCATACTCGTCGGTCGCCTTTGTCCCTAGCGTATGGACCCCACGGTGAACATTTGAATTATAGCCACGGTA
>NZ_JRNX01000186.1 GCF_000786645.1 Halobacillus sp. BBL2006 | reverse complement strand
CTGAGGAGGCTCAGCGCATGTCCGCGGAAAGGGAGTTGTTTTCCCCGCCACCATCCTCACACATAAAAGTCTCGAAACTGAGTCTTCCAGAATAGGGTGCTTTAGTTGAGTAATTACTTAACACGAAATTTAAAACGGCATCTCAATGAAAAACTCCGCAAGGTATGATACCTTGCGGAGTTTACTATAGAACTTATGCACCTGCCCATACGTCTTTGGCAAAACGTCCTTCTTCCTCTAGGTCTTCCAGCCATGCTAATGCTGTCTCATAATCGGTTTGATGAACAGCTTGATAACTATGAACAATGGTTTCTGTAACTTCTGGAGCCATCTTGCTGCCATCACCGCAGATATACAAGTGTGCACCATTTTCCAGAAGTGAAACGAGTGTATTTGATTCCTGTTCCATCAAATGCTGTACATACGTTTTTTTCTCATTTTCTTGACGTGAAAAAGCGGTGTGAAGGCTAAGCAGCCCTGCCTTTTCAGCACGCTTCAATTCATCTTCATATAAAAAGTCTTCCTCTGGATGACGGCACCCAAAGAACAAATGTGCTTCGCCAAGGGTTAGCCCTTCCTGTTGTTGAACATGACGGGCTTGAATGAACCCGCGGAAAGGTGCAATGCCTGTTCCAGGACCGACTAAAATCATCGGAGTTGCTGAATCTTCCGGCAACTGGAAATTAGATTGTGGTGTGCGAATAAAACAAGCGACTTTATCGGATTTCCCACGTAGCGCTAAATAGTTAGACGCGATACCTTTATATTCTCCTTTTCCACTCCAAGCTTCCCCACGGACCACACTGACCGTAACACTGACTTGTTGATTGTCTACAGCTGGTGAGCTTGAGATGGAATAATAACGAGCTTTCAGTGGAGGAAGCAATGCCAATAAGCGATTGAATTCCAATTCGCAGGACGCATACTCTTCCAGGATTTCAAGCATCGTCTTCCGTTTCTTCAAGATTTCCTGTTTATAGTTGTCATCTTCAAGCATTTGCTCAAGCTCCTGTTTGTGTGGAGGACAAGGGTTGCTTGATGCCAGTTCCCTAATTTGTGCCCGGGTCGCTGGTTCCTGTAACTCTACATAAGATCTCAGCAGTTCTTCCAGCTGGACAGGCTGATTGGTAGGTAAGTGCGTCGCTTTCCCAGTATCTTCTCCGAGCACAACATACTCTTCACCTTTCAGATCAAAACGAGTCAATGCCCGTTCGACAAGCTCTTCGCTGTTCTGTGGAAGCACACCGAGGTGATCACCCTCTTGATAAGTCACACCAGACGGAAGCTGCAATTCGATGTGCCTTGTACTGCGATCAGCAGAAGACAACAGCTCACGGTTTTCAGAAACTACCGCCGTAAAAGCATGATGAGTGCGGGCAATCGGCGTGTGGGTAACACCACTCACAAACTCCATCGAAACTTGGTTGGAATCGTGATTCGCATCCTCTAGTTCAAGATTAAAATGTTCAGCTAGAGAATCCCATAATTTTTCTTCCCATTTTTCCAGATCACCTTCAAAGTCTTCGCTTGCGTCCCCTTCGCCACGGGGTACAATTCTTGAGGCCCCTTTAACTTCAAGTTCCTCATCTATCAATGTCGGGATTTTCTGGTACGTATTGGCCCAGTTACGGTCTCCACATCCAAATACTGCATATTCGACGCCTTTTAACTCTGTTTCCTTATTTGTATTCAGCCAATTGACGAAAGAGGTCGCATTATCTGGAGGATTGCCATTGTAAGATGCGGATACAATGACCGTCGCACCTTCAGTTGGAAGTTGATCCGTATAGTCATCCAGTGGGGCTGTATTCACTTTAAACCCCTGATGACGGGCTGTTTCTGCAAGCTCACGAGCAACGCCCTCTGAAGTACCGAGGTTAGACCCATACAAGAATAGTAATGGTGTACCATGTTCATTAACCACTGATGGTTTTGCTGCTCCTTCTCTCTTCTCCTCTTTCTTTTCGGAATGCACAGGGGTCTGGATCAGACTGGCATCTTTTCTTGATTTCACTCTCATCGTCAACCCGTCAGGCTTAAGCGTTAAAGTTTCTTTGACATCAAGCTCATAATTCGAGTAATCTTCCAGATCAAAGTGCTGGAGAACCATGCCGAGTACAAGCGTTGCTTCGTGCAAGGCAAATTGTTGTCCAATACATGCACGTTGCCCGTTACCAAATGGTTTATACGCATGATGTGGAATAGCAGATGGATCCTCGAACCGCTCTGGCTTGAAAGCCTCTGTATCTTCTCCCCATACGGACTTGTCACGATGAAGTTCTGGAATAAGTAAGGTGTACGTTTCTCCTTTTTCCACTTCATAAGCACCGTCAAGCGTCGTATTCTCCTTGGCATAGACAGAAAAAGCAGGGGCGGTTGGCCATAAACGTAGCGATTCATTCAGAATCATCCGCACATATTTTAACTTTTTCACTTGCTTATAAGAAGGCGTGTCATTCCCAAGAACTTCATCTACTTCGGCGTACGCTTTTTCCAACTTATCAGGATTCTTTAACAAGTAATAGAGCGCAAAGGACAACAGTCCACTAGTCGTTTCGTGGCCTGCAATTAAGAAGGTGATGATTTGAAAACGAATGTTTTCATCATCGAGTGCTTCTCCTGTTTCTGGATCCTTTCCTTTCAGCATGTGGGCAAGCAAATCGTCTTCCCCTTGATCGCCTGCTTGCTTACGCTCCTCGATTAACTCGTCTACGAGGTTAAACATATAGTTAATGTCCTCTTTATACTGGTGCTTGGACTTAACCATCAGTTTATCCTGGATACCTAGTCGCTGGGTTTGACTCATTGATTCATCTAGTGCACGAACCATTTTTTGTACAAACGGATGGGAGGTCTCACGGTAAAAGCTGTTAAAGCGATAATTAAATCCGCATAAACCGATTGTGTCGAGGGTCAGACGTGTCATATCCTCCGGAACATCGACGGCTTCTTTTGGATTTAAGCGTGCCCACTTTTGAACCAATTGTGTAGCGAGATCGACCATCTTGTCATGGTACCCTTTCATAGCTTGTTGACTAAAGCTAGGCAACAAAATATTATGAGCTTTCTTCCAATTAGGTTCACTCGTTGCACTCGTAAATAAACCATCGCCTCCAAAAGATCGTACTTTTTGGAGAGCTGGCCCTATCTGCTTATCAAAACGAGATTCATCGCAGATCTCAGCTGCAAATCTGGCGTTGGAAACGAACTTACTTTCTCTTCCAGGAAATTGAAATTGATAAATTGGCCCTAACTCTTGAGCAAGTTTCATAAAAGATTGGATCGGTTTGTCTTTATTGATTAATGGAAGGTTCCCCAGCGGTCCATAAGATTTTGGCTGTGGAAGCGTTTGTGACTGATTCATCAGTACCACCTCTTTAGTTAGTTAATAAATAAATAAGGAATGAATATTCATTCCGAAGTAAGAAGAAAGAAGACTGATTTCTCTAATCATGTCTTCGAACAGCATCCCAGCAGCTTTCTTCTATCCCTGACAACAATTCTTCTGTTGCCTCAATTTCTCCAGCTCGAATCAATTTAAACAGTTCAAGAAAACCTCCAAAAATGATTGCGATCAAAGCTGTTGATGGAAGATCGCGTATCACCTTCTCTTCTTTTCCTTCATCCAAGAAGTTTCGAAGTATCGTTAAAAGGTTCTCAAAGTATTCTCTGCTCGTCTCATCAAGAAAATAAGCAGCATTGTGTGTTTTTATAAAATAAAGCGCATGCTCATGTTCATTGGTGAAACGTACCATCCCCTGAAACAGATGATGGAATTGATCCCTGATACTTTCGTCATATGGATAGTCCTCTGAAAGCGTATTTGTAAACATGCTTATATAATATTGAAACAACGTATTGACTAGAACTTCCTTGTTATCAAAATAACGATAAATTGTCCCTGCGCCTACCTTTGCATCAGTCGCGATCATAGGGATCGTTGTGGCATCAAACCCACGTTCTGCAAATAAAGTCAAAGCGCTTTGGAGTATGTTGTCTCGTTTGCTGATTGATGTCGCCATAAATAGCTCCTCCCTCACTTCCGGAATGAACATTCATTCCTTCCCATTGTATGATGTATTATAAGAATTTTCAATCGATCGAATGTCACAGAAAATTAATCGATGAACAATTCTGACATACTATTTACCTTTTAATTCAAATTTATGACCAAACAAGGTTATCTTTTTCCATTTAAGTGGAAATTATCACGGTATAACGTTCTCAAAAGGTGGTCGTAGGTATGAAGAGAAATTTAAGTAAAGGATGGATTTTTTTCTTTGGAGCCTTAGGCGGTTTGCTCTATGGTTATGACACAGGTGTCATATCAGGTGCATTGCTTTTCATCAACGAGGATATTCCACTTTCAAACTTTCTTGAGGGTCTGGTTGTCAGCTCGCTGCTCGTTGGTGCGATTGTCGGTGCGGGGATGAGTGGATATGTATCAGATCGATTCGGTCGGAGACGCGTTGTCTTTGTCATAGCTCTAATTTATGTTATAGGAGCCTTTGTTTTGGCGTTTTCTCCTAATGTTTC
>NZ_JRNX01000185.1 GCF_000786645.1 Halobacillus sp. BBL2006 | reverse complement strand
CTTCCCGTGCCTTTTCTTCTTCCTGCGATTCAATGGCATCCATAATTCGTTTATGTTCCTGTAAAAGTCTTTCCGTTCCATCATTCGTATGAAGCAGCTTGCGGGTTTCTCGCATCGCCTGCACCATGATCTCCGAGACGCTGTTCATCAAATTAATCAACATTTGGTTATGACTCGCTCGGACTAACGCCATATGAAAAGCCAAATCGGCTTGTTCACCCAGCTCGCCATTTCCCTTCGCTTCTTCCATCGCTCTTAAGGCTGCCTTCATGGGTTCTAGATCTTCCTCTGTACGAGAAGCAGCCGCAGAACCTGCTGCCCCAACCTCTAAAATCTGCCGAACCTCAAGCAAATCTTTCATGTCCTCCGCTTTCATTAGAAATGCAACAGAAACCGGTAAGGAGAACCGTGAAGCATCAAAAGCTTTCACATAAGTTCCTTCTCCCTGGCGCATTTCAAGAATGCCCATAGCTCTCAGAGCACTAAGCGCTTCTCGAATCGCTGATCTTCCAACGTTGAAATTCTTTGCGAGTACTTCTACACTGTCGAGTTTATCACCAGACTTCAATGTTCCATTCTTCAATGAATCGAGCAAAGAATCGGCGACTTGTTCATAAATTTTTTTCGTACGGATCGGTTTGTATTCCACGATGCTTCCTCCAACTTCCAAGTCACTTATTAGTTCTTATTTTACTCTAAATGACTCGTCTGCGAAAGGGTAAGCGTTTGCTAAAAAAGGACAGTGATGACTAAAACAGCAAGACCAACGAGCAGGCCGTAAATCAAGGCAGGAAGAATCGTTTTCCGGATGATATCGCCTTCTTTCCCTGATAATCCTACAACAGCTCCCGCTGCCACACGTTATGAACACAAATCATATTTCCTGCTGCAGCCCCGATGGCCTGAAGCGATAAAATCGTATCTTTAGCCAGGACTGTTTCTTCTGCGATGCTGTATTGAATGGGAGAAAAAGTAAGCGTCGACACGGTCGCGCTTCCTGTGATGAAAGCACCAAGCTCTCCTAAATAAGGAGCCGCGAACCCCCACATGGAACCGAATCCGCCCGATAAGATTTGGGGTATGTATTGAGGCATACTGTTTTACACATAGTTTTTATATAAATGCAAAGGTTTTACTAATAGGAGAATCTTACTTACTTCTATTTTCCTAAAGATACCTCTGCCCACCCATGTCCAAAGAACGAATTACTTCTTTTTACAAATTTTTCACAAAAATAAGATGTTTCCTCAATTGAAAACGATTAAAATTGTAATTGTTGATTGTTGTTTTCCATTATTTTCATCAATTACATAGGGGGATGAATATGTTTAAGAAAGCTTTCGCAACGACATTGGCTTTAGGTTTGCTTGTTTCTCCTTTCAGTGGAATGAACCAGCATGCAGAGGCCGCCAGTTCAGATGTTAACCTTCGAATTATGGAAACGACTGATATTCATACGAATATCGTCAATTACGATTACTATAAGGATCAAGTGACCGATCAGTTCGGGCTAGCCAAAACTGCTACACTCATTCATCAAGCTCGTAATGAGGCAGAAAATAGCTTATTGTTCGATAATGGGGACCTCATCCAGGGGAATCCACTTGGAGATTACGTAGCCAAGGTGGACCCTTTACAAGAAGGCGAAACTCACCCCGTTTATAAGGCGATGAACCTTCTTGATTATGAAGCCGGAAATATTGGGAATCATGAGTTCAACTATGGCCTTGACTTTTTGAATACAATTCTCAAGGGTGCGAATTTTCCATACATCAATGCGAACGTTTACGTAGATGATCATGATGATAATCCTACGAATGATGAAAACTACTTTACTCCATATAAAATTCTAGATAAAACGGTGATAGATGAAAGCGGACAAGACCGTCAGCTGAAAGTTGGAGTCATCGGTTTCGTACCTCCTCAAATTATGCAGTGGGACAAAGCGAATCTTGAAGGAAAAGTGATTGCAAAGGATATCGTGGAAACAGCGAAGAAGTTCGTACCTGAGATGGAAGCAAAAGGCGCGGATATCATTGTTGCCATTCCTCACTCCGGTTTCGAAAAAGCGGCTCCAAGCGGAAATGACGAGAATGCGGTCTATTATTTGAGTGAAGTGGATGGAATCGATGCGATTTTGTTCGGACATGCTCATAAAGTCTTCCCTGGCGACAGCAGTTTTGAAGGGATCGCTGAAGTAGATAACCAAAAAGGTACGATTAACGGTGTAGCTTCTGTTGAACCGGGATATTGGGGAGATCATCTTGGAGTGATCGATCTTACTCTGTCAGAAAGCAACGGAGAGTGGCTGGT